>JAHILF010000161.1 GCA_018897105.1 Pseudomonadota bacterium | reverse complement strand
TTTAGTAACTACGCCAAGACTAATATAATCCGTGATGCGGGTGCCACTTGGAAGTTCTGCTACAGTGCGTGCCATATGCGGTCCTCCTGTTTGGGTTTGACAACAGGATACCACATAATTTAACTTAAGTGAACAGTATTGTGTTTAGCACTGATATTTCCCGTACGGATATCGATAATGCCATCAAGGAGATCGGCATCAAGTCACGCCGGCAGATTCCCATGAGCGAGGTTGAGCAGCGCAAGGGGCTGAAAGCCACCACCACCATAGCAGATTATCTGGACGGTGATCCGGTCATTGTCATCGTGCGGTTCATCAAGGATGGCAAAATCGTGGAAACGGCCCTGGAAGACCTGATTGAGGAAAAAATCATTGTCGATGGCGGGGAGGTCATAAAGCCCTATACCCCGCACTGGGTTTACCACGGCACCGGCGAGGCGATCACCTTTCCCTCCGGCTGCTGCGTCTGCCCCTCCGACTGCAACGGCGGCATCATTACCGACAACGTCCTGCCCTTGAAGACCACGGAAAACTACTACCGGGTCAACTGGGAGCGGATGCCGCCGGTTGGTTCCAAAGCGGAAATCATTATCAAATCCATCTACAGCTCGCCAAAACACGCAACAATCTGATGAGCCTCTTGCAAAATGAACATCTACTCCGATCAGCTAAAAATATCCTGTGCGGCGTCTTCCTTGTGAAATCGTCCTCTTGCAAGAGGCTCTGATGCTTGCCAAATAAAGCATGTTCAACGTTGTAAGGACTGCCGGGGGGCGGTGCATCGCCCCTCCTTTATTTTGTCGCTAACCGCCATCTCCGCAAGCGGGAACAACAATGCATGAAAGTTCGCGGGGTAGGAGCGTGCCTTGCCCGCGACCTTCGGCATTGCCAAACCAAAACTCCGTTATCGCGGGCAAGGCCCGCTCTTACTGCAGAATGCATTACGCTGCGGAAAGGACTTTCGGATAAACATCTATTGAGGCATCAGAACCATGCAGGGAGCAACTTATTCCGACAGTCAAATGGGTATCCAAAGTATCGCCTCACGGCTGACCGCTGTTGAACAGCTGGTCAGAGACAGCGTCATGGCGCAGATCATCGCCAAAGGGGGGCCGGTGACCGCATTCGATCTCAAACAGCTTGACACCCTTCACAGTCTGGACGTGGAGGAGCAGCTTGCCGCCCTGATCAAAAAACGGACTATTGTGGTGAACCCGGAAGGTTTTATCACCTTTTCCTATCCGGTTTCAGCCCTGCCCACTAATCACCGCGTGACCCTGGCGGATGGCAGGTCGTTTTATGCCATGTGCGCGGTGGATGCCCTCGGCACCGCCTTCACCTTCAACCAGAATATCATGGTTGACTCCCAGTGCAGCCAATGCCGGCAGCCGGTGCACCTGGAAATAGCTGCTCAAGAGCTTGTTGATCTGCAGCCCGCCGCAACCCAGGTTCTTCATGTTGATCTGAACAGATACGACAACTGGTCGGGAAACTGCTGAAACATCATGAATTTCTTCTGTACGAAGAAACATTATGAAGAGTGGCTGGCAAAAATGCATGTCGCACAACAGCATTTCTGTTTGACAGTGGCGGAAGCGCTCAGGGTAGCACAGATGCTGTTCGGGCGGTAGTCAGGCAACTGCCGGAAGATAACCTGAGACTTTTTGGTTCCTTATGGTGATTTATCCTGTTTCCTTGGTACTGCCGGAAAAGGCGGCGATGAAGCGATCAATGGTGGTGAAGAGCAGCTCGATACTGTAGCCGGCAATAAAGGCGATGGCGAACTGATTTTCCCCAATTTAGTGGACACCAAGTTAAACCACTTTTTTCTTTATTATCCATTCATTTTCAAAATACTTCTTAATTATGCCTCAGCCCAGTATCGGCGCCGGCAGTCTTCTCCCTGGCGCATACATTCCCCTCTTGAAACAGTGCATCTACAACTTTTTTTGCCCTGACTTAATCGAACATATTGAAATGATTGGCAAATATTATACAGGGAAAAAGGTCAAGCCTGATTCCGTGTTTTTGTGCGACAATTTGCCATATCAAATAACTAGTGCAAAATTAGGACAAAAACGGTATTTTTATTTTTATCTAAATAATCGGGAAACATATTGAAATGCCAGAAAATAATAGTAAGCCACAGGCCATAAAACCTCACATTCACATACTTGGTTCTTACGCGCTTCAGAACGAGCTGCTTGCCTATTATATTGAACGAAAAATAAAACTCAAATGCACTTGCCACAACGACATCAGCAACGGGCTTAACACTTCATACTTCCGGGGCAGCAACAATCTTATCCTCTGGAACTGCAGCGAACAGATTCCCGCAGACTTATGGCAAAACATCGAGTCCCACAGCTCCCCTGAAAAATCACACTTCAAAGTTGCCCTCCTGGTCAATAACCTTGATGATACAAACTTTGTTATGGAATCCCTGGACAGAGGTATCAAAGGGGTCTTCAGCACACACGATTCTCTCACCTCTCTCGAAAAAGCCATCCGGGCCATATTAAACGAAGATCTCTGGTACTCCCGGAAAATTTTGTCATCATCACTGCAGAGGTCACAGGAGCATTTTCGGACAACCTACACAAATCGTAATGAAATCCTCACAAAAAGGGAAAGGGAAATCCTCTCCCATATCGCTTCAGGCGCATCCAACAAGGATATTTCCGACCAGCTCTGCATAAGCCCACACACCGTCAAGACCCACATCAACAACATTTACGACAAAATCAAGGCGCCAAATCGCGTCCAGGCCGTCCTCTGGGCTGCCAAAAATCTTTAATCCTTGTCGGGGTCAGACTAATGCTATCTCACCTTCACATGGGGGCAGATTTCAAATCTGTCCCCTCCCGTGCCAATCAAGTCTAACCCGCTAATGTAGTTCCTGGGTACTAGAAAAGCCATCCCCCTTAACAAACAAATTACCCCTAAAATTACTCCCCCCGGCCTATAGTCGGCCTAACATCATTATGGTAAAAGCTTTTTCACCGTTGACAATAATGTCTTCTGGCTCCCAATAATAACACTCTAACTTGTTCATTAGTTCTACTTTGTCACATTAAAATTTTATTTAACATCTTGAAATAATTGTCATTTTATGCTATAAGAGTTGTATGTTTTTCATCAATTCTTAGGAGGTAAAATGAGCCACATGCCAACCCCAAAAAATCCAGACCGATA
>JAHILF010000160.1 GCA_018897105.1 Pseudomonadota bacterium | reverse complement strand
CTCAAGGCAGCCATCGCCGGAAATCCTTTCATTCCTGATGTGTCTCCAATAGGATAGTATCTCTCCTCGCGACTTCCCCCACCCGTTATGTAACTTATCTGCACGATGGGATTTCCGCCTGCGGCTACCTGGGCAGTTACATCAGTTCCCTTTAATTGGGAAGATGAGGATGTCATTGCCCATCCTGGCTTTGCCGGCATGAGAGCTGTACGCTTCACTGTGTATTCAGTACTTAAGCAAATCTTAATAGATGAACACAACAAAGAATACCAGGTGTTTGTATCGTTGGGCTTTACAGGTTTCATCGCCGAAAATTGAAACGGATAAGGTGGAAGCCTAACCTGGAAACATTGGCAGGGAATAATGGAAAAATTGGCACAACCACATGAACGTTCAGCGAACCTGTAAGGAGCTTGCCATGAAAAAAATGCGCGCCTCTCTCTTCAGCCTGTTTGTGGCCTTGTTCCTCGCCTCCTGCGCTGCTATGCAGCCCGCCGCCCCTGAGATCAATCTCATGGGACTGGTGGTGGATGAGGTCACCTTGAGCCACGTCAATATGGTGGCTCATCTGCGCCTGTTCAACCCCAATGCCGTCACCCTCCAGGTGCAGAGTGTCGAATATGAGCTGCAGCTCAACGGAGTCAAGGTATCGGCCGGCAAGTCATTGCGCAGTCTGGATATTGCCCCCGACGACTTCGGTAATCTGGACCTGCGTCTTTCCAGCGCCTACTGGGACATCTTTCGTTTTGTCAATAATCTCCAGCAGGGCGAGGAGCTTGATTTCCGTCTCACCGGCAAGGTGCGGGTCGGCGGTCTGGGCATTATCGGCCACACCTTCAACTTTGATCATGAGGGGAAAATCCCCCTGCTGAACCAGGATGGTCGGCCGTCTTCCTTTTTTGATCCTCTCATCATGTCCCCCCGGCATAACTGACCGGTTTTTTTCTTTTGGCGCCGCCTATTTGGCAACCTGCATTGGCGGCGCCTGCCTTGTCTCGCTAAAGCCTCCGGCAATGACCACTTATTGCCTTGGATAAATCCTTTTTGCTCACCCCCCGGCTGTTCGCCATCCTTTTTCCTGTCCGATCAAGCCTTCCCGAATTCCTTTGACCGTCATTGTCTGGGATATTGATATGAAAATATTTTCGTAATTTTGACTGTCTCGAATTTATGCCCCTTGGGTGACAGCCCCCTCGACAGCCGTACAGCGCATGATTTCCTGATTTATCCGCACCGGAATCTTTATCTGGACTTTTTACAAAATCATTAATTTCCTTGACATGGGCAGCAGGGTGCTTAATATAGTTATGAGCATATGCACAAAATTATCCCTCAAGTTTTAGCAAATTCAAATGAAGGATGCAGAGGAGGATGTGACATGAGAGTAGCTGTCAGCGCAACGGGAAAAGAGTTGGATTGCACGGTTGACCAGAGATTCGGCAGGGCGGAATATCTGCTGATTGTCGATACCGAGTCGAACGCCATCGTGCAGGTCATCGACAACCAGGGGGCAAAAGATGCCCAACATGGGGCCGGCATCAATACTGCCAGCCTGATCGCCCAGGCTGGGGCCCAGGCGATTCTGACAGGCTATGTCGGCCCGAAGGCCGCGGCTGTCTGTGAAAAGGCGGGCATTGTCATGGTCAACGGCGCGGCCGGGACCGTGGCAGAGGCCGTGCATCATTTTGTTAACACGGATGCGGCGGGGAAAGACGCTGCCCGGCTGGAAAGCCCGCCCAGTTCAGCCCCAGCCCAAACCGGCAGAGGCATGGGACAGGGCGGAGGCATGGGGCAGGGCAGGGGCTTGGGTGGCGGACGCCGCCAGGGGCAATGTGGCTGTCAGGGAAGAAACCGACAGGGATGATGAGGAGGCAGTGATGAGAAATTCTTCTGCTCAGCGGCAAGGGCGGCACCGGTAAAACCAGCATCACCGGCGCCCTGGCTGCTTTGATGACCAATAAGGTGATGGCGGACTGCGATGTTGATGCGGCGGATCTGCACCTCATCCTTGCCCCCCGCCTGCGACAGGAAAACGAGTTCGGGTGCGGGGTTGAGGCCGAGGTGGACAGCGCGCTTTGCAACGGTTGCGGCACCTGTGTTGACCTCTGTCACTTTCATGCCCTGGTTCTTGATGAGACGGCCCGCTTGTTGCCCTTTTCCTGCGAGGGCTGCGGCGTCTGCAGTTATTTCTGCCCGGAGCAGGCCATCACATTGCGGGATAAACTGAGCGGCCACTGGTTTATTGCCGATACCGATTATGGACCCTTGGTGCATGCCCGGCTCGGCATTGGCGAGGAAAATTCGGGGAAACTGGTCAGCATGGTGAAACGCCAGGCCAGGGAACTGGCGGAAGCGCAGCAGGCCGATTGGCTGCTGGTGGACGGACCGCCAGGCATCGGCTGCCCGGCCATCGCCTCCATGTCCGGCGCAAACTATGTCCTGCTTATCACGGAGCCCACCCGGTCAGGTCTGCACGATCTCCTGCGGGTGGCGGATCTGGTCAGACATTTCAAGATACCGTGCGGAGTCTGCATCAACAAATGGGACCTGCACCCGGAAACCAGTACGATGATCAGCCAGGTCTGCGTTGAGGGCGGCATGGAGCTTGTCGGCCGCATTCCCTTTGATACAGCGGTGTCGGAATCAATTGTCCGCGGTGTGCCGCTTCTCTGCTATAAGCCTGCTTCACCGGCAGCCAGTGCGGTGCGGGCGGTGTGGCAGAGTCTGCAGAGGGTGATAAGCGGCTGAACCCGTGAAAAGTTTTTTTCACCACAGAGCACAGCGAGATCACAGATGGGCGGAGAAGGCGCGGGCAGGTCAATTGTCTTTTCCTGCCTGGCGGAGTTTCGGCTAATATGATAAGGAAAAGGAAGATCTTGCAGATCTCCCTTTTTTTGTCGGCCCAGGTCGATTGCCGGTGGCCGTCTGGTATTTTTTAGAGATCGCTTGAGCGGATAATGAGCAGCGGGCGGTCAACCCGGTGCAGGATACCTGCTGCCACACTGCCGTAGAAAACCCGGCCTATACCGCTGCGGCCGTGGCTGGCCATGGCGATCAGATCCGCATTTTCCTGTTTGGCCATGGCGATGATCGCTTCAACCGGCGGGCCCTGCATGATCCGGGTGGTTACCTGGATATTTTGCTGTTCCAGTTTTCCCTTTACCCCAGCGATGTAAGATTCAGCGTTTTTTGTCTGTTTGGCAAGTTCATCGTCCGCCTTGGCCGCCGTTCCGGATATTTCCAGGTCGCCGGTATAGATAAGTTTTTGCTCCACAGCCTCCAGCAGAATAACCTTTGCAGAGAATTTTTTTGCAAGTTCAATAACATGACTTAAAATGACTTCGGCTCGTTCGGAGCCGTCAAGTGGTACGAGTATGGTGCCGTACATGGTTGTCTCCTTTGCCAATGTGCCTTGATGTGGAAGAAATTGTTTTGAATGAAAATAATATATTACGGCTATTCAACAGAATGCAAGATGATAAAGATGGACAGGGTTTTTTTTCTGTCAGTCCCCGGCAGGAGCGTCGCGACCGAATGCTGCCCCAGCAAAGAGTTGACTCCGGGCCACGGGATTTGTCATAGTGGAACTATCGGTTACTTCAGGGAAATAAAGAAAAAACGGTGAGTAGCGATGAAGAGAAAATCCATCACCAGAGAGCAGCTTGAACAGCAACTGATTGACATGCGGGCCTCGCTGCAGGACCTGGAAATGTGCCGAGAGGCGCTGGAAAAGAGAAAGGGCGAGTACCAGAAGCTTCTTGAAACGGCACCGGATGCCATGGTCTTTGTCAATCAGCAGGGCACCATTGTGCTGGTCAATGCCCAGCTCGAAGAAATGTTCGGTTATGGGCCGGGCGACCTGGTAGGCAAGGATTTAGGGGGTTTGATTCCGGAACGCTTCCGCGAAAGACATCGAAAACTGCTGGCCCATTATTTTGAAAATCCCAGTTCCCGGCCCATGGGCCTGATTTATGAAATCTATGGACTGCGCAAAAACGGCACGGATTTCCCGGCAGATATCAGTCTCAGCTGTCTGAAGATGGACGATGAAACAGTGGCGGCGGCCTCGGTCAGGGACATCACGGAACGAAAACAGGTCGAGGAAACGCTGGAGCACAATTATCATATTCAGCGTGTGACCAGCTCGGTGCTGAAAATCGCCCTGGAGCCGTTGTCCCTTGATGAGCAGTTTGACCGCATCCTTGATCTGACCCTGACCATTCCCCATCTTTCCCTGCAGTCAAAAGGCGGGATCTGTCTTGTCGAGGAAGGGACCGGCGACCTGGTGATGAAAGCCATCCGCGGTTTCAGCCCGCCTGAACGGCCGCCATGTCTGCGTATTGCCCGGGGTAAGTGTCTGTGCGGCAAGGCGGTGACCACCGGCAAGGTGATCTTCAGTGACTGCCTGGAGGAGGGGCATGAAACTGATCACATCCCGTTTCCCCACGGCCATTACTGCGTCCCCATTGTCTCCGGCGAGCGGACCCTTGGGCTGGTCAACGTCTTTGTCAAGGAAGGACACAAGCGCAAGGAGTCGGAGGAGGAATTTCTGGTGGCCATCGCCAACACCCTTGCCGGCATCATAGAGCGGCACAGGGCCAATGAGGAAAAAATCATGCTGCAGGAGCAGCTCATGCAGGCGGAAAAGATGGTGGCCCTTGGCCGTCTGACGGCCAATGTGGCCCATGAGATCCGCAACCCGCTGACCGCGGTGGGCGGGTTTGCCCGGCGGTTGCATAAAAGCATGCACCTGGAAAGCAGGGAAAAGGAATATGTGGCTATCATTGTGGCCGAGGTGGCCCGCCTGGAAAAGATACTCAACAATGTGCTGATCATTTCCAAGGGGGTAGAAATGGTCAAAGAGTACCATGATATCCATGCCCTGCTGGATGAGGTGTTGCGGCTCTATGAGTTTTTGTGTAAGGAGCGGGCCATCATTGTCAGCAGGGAATACGGCATTGCACAGCCGCCGGATATCCTGATAGACAGAGAACATGTGAGGGAGGCGGTCATGAATGTGGTTGCCAATGCCATCGATTCCATGAACAGGGGCGGAAAGCTGCTGGTCAGCATCGGCCAGGAAACCGTCGGGGGGCAATCCTATGTCGATGTCGCCATCCGGGACAGCGGCGAGGGTATTCCGGAAGAACAGCTGAAAATGATCTTTGAGCCCTTCTTCACCACCAAGGGGCCGCAGAAGGGGACAGGCCTGGGACTGGTGCTTGCCAAACAGGTGGTGGAAGACCACGGTGGTTTCATCCGGGTCAAAAGCAGGGTCGGTGAAGGGACCACCTTGAATCTCCTGTTTCCCGCAGGTCCCCGGTGATAGTGGCGTCCCGTGAGCCCCCTTGCGTTGGGCAGTTTCGCGTAGGGGCGGTTCGCGAACCGCCCCTGCAACGGACATGGGCAAGAGGAAGAAGTGAGAAGCGTATTTTATGTCCGCCTTGTTTTACCCTGTCAGAAGTTCTGAATTTACAGTGAGGCAATGTTGATTCCATGCAAAAGAGTGAGGATAAAGGTGGTAGTCTGATGGAAATCAGCATTCTGCAGGGTGCCGTGGAAAATGCCAATGAGGCCTTTGTGACCATCGATCAACAGTCCACGGTCATTTTTTTCAACCGGGCGGCGGAGCGGATGTTCGGTTACCAGAGGTGCGAGGTTGTGGGCCGTGATCTGGCCGAGATCCTTGGGCCCGGCTGCCGGGAAGGCCATCAAAGGGCGGTGGCTGCATATGTGAAAACCGGAAAGGGCAAACTCATCGGCCATGTGAGCGAGTTTGATGCCATGCGGCGCAGCGGTGAAACTTTTCCGGCCTCGATCTCCTTTTCCGTCACCGAGGTGAACGGCGAGTGTTTTTTCACCGGCATCGTGCGTGAACTCACCGAAACAAAGGCCCTGCATGCGCAGATCGTGCAGGCGGAGCGACTGGCCGCATTGGGTCAGATGGTGGCCGAGATCAGTCACGAGATCAAAAATCCCCTGGTGATGATCGGCGGTTTTGCCCGGCAGCTGCTGAAAAAGATCAGCGGCGATAAGGAGCAGGCCAAGCTGGGGGTGATCGTCAGTGAAGTGGAACGGCTGGAGAAGCTGCTGGCTAATCTCAAGGATCTCTACCGGCCCCGGCAGCTCAATCTGGTCGATTTCGATATCGACGAGCTGCTGCAGGAGGTGTGCAACCTCACCATAGCCAATATGAAAAACGACGCCATTATCATCCGCTGCCAGGCCGAGCCGGGCGCCAAGATGATCAGCGGCGACCGGGATAAACTCAAGCAGGTGCTGCTCAATCTGGTCAAGAACGGGGCTGAAGCCCTTGACGGTCCGGGCACGGTTGCCATGGCCTCAAGGCTTGAGGGCGAGAACATCCTCGTCACCATCACCGATGGCGGCCAGGGCATTCCGGCAAGTATCAAGGAGAAGATATTTTCTCCTTTTTTCACCACCAAGGAGCATGGCACAGGCCTTGGTCTCTGTATCTCGAAAAGAATTGTCGATGAGCACCCCGGCGGCCTGTTTACCCTGGAAAGCGAGGAAGGCAAGGGCACCACGGTGACTATCAAGCTGCCGCGGTTAGCCGGGTCCTGCCTGCCGCAGATCGTGCAGACAAAAGAATGAGGGGAAGCAGACCATTGCCAGATGACGCTTCGGAAAAAGACAGGCAGAGTTTTCCCCTGCGATCCCTGCGGCTGCTGTTGCCGTTTTTCAGGCAGTACACTGCCAGGCTGATCGGCGGCATCAGCGCCCTGCTGCTGGTGGATTTTCTGCAGCTGTGGATGCCGCGCATTATCAAAAGGGCGGTTGATGAGCTGGGCAGCGGCACTGCCACCGAGCCAGGATTGCTGCGCTATGCCGGCCTGATTCTGCTCCTGGCGGCGGGCATTGCCGTCTGCCGCTTTACCTGGCGCTATCTGGTCCTCGGTTTTTCCCGGCTTTTGGAACGGGACCTGCGGGACCATCTTCTGTCCCATCTGCTGACCCTGGACCGCATGTTTTATCAGCGGCACACCACCGGCGAGATCATGGCCCTCACCACCAACGACCTTGCCGCAGTGCAGCTGGCCAGCGGCATGGGGCTGATCGCCTTTGTCGATGCCGTGGTCATGACGCTCGCCGCCCTAGCCTTCATGGCCTATATCCATCCCATGCTCACGGTGATCGCCGTGTTGCCCATGCCGGTGCTGGTTTTTTCCACCCGGTTGCTGTCGGGCAGCATGCACCGCAGATTCAAAAGGGTGCAGGAGCAGTTTGAAACACTCACCGAATTTGCCAGGAGCACCCTGGGTAACATCCGCCTGATCAAGGCCTATACCCAGGAAGGGCCGCAGACCGAACAGTTCGGCCGCATGGGCGAGGAATACATCCGCAACAATCTCAAGGTGGCAGTGGTGCAGGGCATCCTTTCCCCCTTTTCCGGCCTGATCGCCAACAGCTGTCTGCTGCTGGTGCTCTTCTTCGGCGGCCGGCTGACCATCCAGGGCGTTATTACCGTGGGTGATTTCGTCGCCTTCTTCTCCTATCTGTTCATGCTGACCTGGCCGATGATGGCCCTTGGCTGGGTGGCAAACCTTTTCCAGCGGGGCGCCACCTCACTGGGCCGCATTGACCGCATTCTGCAGGAGAAGTCGCTGCTTGAGGACCGGGCAGCAGGCCCCGCCCGCCCGCCTTCCGCCGGCCACATCACCCTGAACCATCTTTCCTTTGTCTTTCCCGGCCAGACTACGCCGGCTATCGATGACGCGAGCATGACCATCAAACCCGGCATTGTCGGCGTGGTGGGTAAAAGCGGCGCAGGCAAGTCGATCCTGTGCAACATTCTCGCCCGCCTTTACCCGGTGGCGGACGGCACGTTTTTTCTGGACGGGGCGGACGTCAACACCCTGCCGCTGGCCGCGGTACGGGGCAGCATTGCCTATGTGCCCCAGGATACCACCCTTTTTTCCGATACCATCGGCTTCAATATCTCCCTGGGCAAAGAGAATGCCAGCATGGCCGAGATCGAGGAGGTGGCGCGGGCCGCCTCGGTGCATGAGGAGATCATGGCCCTGCCCGAGGGCTATCAGACCAGGGTGGGGGAACGGGGCGTCAAGCTTTCCGGCGGCCAGCGCCAGCGTATCGCCCTGGCCCGGGCCCTGCTGCTGGACCGGCCCATCATCATTATCGATGACGGCCTGTCCGCCGTGGATATGGAAACCGAGCAGGCCATCATCCGCTCCATGGCCTCCTATCTGCAGGGCCGGACCTGCATCGTGGTCTCTCACCGGGTGGCGCCCCTGGCTGACGCCGGCGAGATCCTGGTCATGGACCAGGGCCGCATCGCCGCCCGGGGCAACCATGCGTTTCTTTTTGCCAACAACCCGTTCTACGCCAAAATTTATACCTACCAGACCACGGTGGGGGGAAGACAGGGATAGGCTGCCATGCGCTACGGCTTCGGATATTTTGAAGAGGATCACCTGGGCCAGGTGGCGGACATCGGGCTGTGGCGGCGCATTATCGCCTATTCCCGGCCCCACTGGGGCAAGGTGGCCGGCTCTATTATCCTGTCCATGATCGTCATCGGCGCAAGTCTGGCGCTGCCCTACATGGTTCGGATCGGCATCGACCGCTATGTGGTCAACACGACCCTGGAAAGTTCGGCCCGCATCAGCGGGATCGGCCGCCTGGCCGCCCTTTTTATCGGCGTCATCCTGGCCGGCTTTGCCGCCAATTTCTACCAGGTGTTCATCCTGGAATGGACCGGCCAGACCATCATGCACCAGATGCGTCAGCAGCTTTTCGGCCACATGTTGGGCCTGGACCTGGCCTTTTTCAACAACAATCCCAGTGGCAAGCTGGTGACCCGGCTGACCAACGACATCCAGAACATGCACGAGATGTTCACCTCGGTCATTGTCACCCTGTTCAATGATTTCTTCCAGATTGCCGGCATCATGGCCATCCTTTTCTGGATGAACTGGCGGCTGGCCCTGATTCTGAGCATCCTGCTGCCGCTGATCGTGGTCAGCATCGGCTGGTTCAGCCGCCTAGCCCGGGACGCCTTCCGCGCCATCCGCACCCAGCTGGCCAGGATCAATTCCTTTCTGCAGGAATCCCTGTCCGGTATCTCCATTATCCAGCTCTTTCTGCGGGAGAACGACACCCATAGGAAATTTGTCGAGCTGAGCAAGGCCTATCTGGATCAGAACCTTTACCAGATCAAGATCTTCGGCATCTTCATGCCGGCCATGGAGGTGTTCAGC
This sequence comes from Pseudomonadota bacterium, assembly GCA_018897105.1. Classification (GTDB taxonomy): domain Bacteria; phylum Desulfobacterota; class Desulfobulbia; order Desulfobulbales; family SURF-16; genus SURF-16. Next base: position 8,493 of record JAHILF010000160.1, on the reverse strand, counting down.
GCCCTGGCCACGGGCTGCATCATCTGGTACGGCGGCGGCGAGGTCATCCGCCGGCATATGACTCTGGGGGAGCTGGTGGCCTTTATCTCCTATATGCGGCTGTTCTTTCAGCCGGTACGCGAGCTTTCCCAGAAATACTCCATTGTCCAGTCCGCCATGGCCTCGGCGGAACGCATCTTCCAGCTGCTGGACAGCCGGGGCACCCTGCCGTCCCCAGGGGAACAGGACAGGCAGCCGGACATCCGGGGCGTGGTGGACTTCCGCCAGGTGTGCTTCGGCTATGATGCACAGCAGCCCATCCTGCACGACCTCTCCTTTACCATCGCGCCCGGCCAGACTCTGGCCATTGTCGGCGCCACCGGCTCGGGCAAATCCACCATCGTCAATCTAGTGGAACGCTTTTATGACCCGGACAGCGGCACCATCCTCATTGACGGCCGGGACCTGCGCTCGTTCAGTACCCACTGGCTGCGGCAGCAGATCGGCCTGGTCATGCAGGATGTGTTCATCGTGCCCGGCACTATCCGCGACAATATCCTGCTGGAACGGGATATGGATGACCAGCAGCTGCAGGGCATCGTCGAACGAGCCCAGCTCACCGCCATGGTCCAACGGCTGCCCGGGGGGCTGGCCACCATCATCGGCGAAGGCGGCATGGATCTCTCCGCCGGCCAGAAGCAGCTGCTCGCCTTTGCCCGGGTGCTGGCCCGGGACCCCCGCATCCTGATCCTGGACGAGGCCACCTCAAGCGTTGACTCGGAGACCGAGATGCTCATCGACCGGGCCATTGACTCCACCCTGGCCAACCGTACCAGCATCGTCATTGCCCACCGATTGTCCACCATCAAACGGGCCGGACATATCCTGGTCATGGAGCAGGGCCGGATCGTTGAGGAGGGCAGCCATGACAGCCTGATGGCCAGAGGCGGCATCTACCGCCGGTTGCAGGATCTGCAACTCAACGGTCATGAAAGCCGGGGACAGAATGATTTTCGCCAAAACAGCGAAAAAAATTCAGTCCCCACAGTCTGGCAGAAAAATTAAATCTGTCTCCCGACCTTATTTTTGCAGGCATTCCAGCCAGTGTACACCTCTTCAAATCGCATCTTCCGCATCTCCTGTAACAACCCCGTCCGTTTTATCTGCAACCGCCATGGTGCACATAAACCGGACAGATCATGTGCTGCAAGGCCGGACATTTTACTTGTTCCTTAGCAAGGTGAGTTGGCGCTATTGACAGGGGAAAATATCTGTGTTTAAGAGAAAATAATTTCAGTAAAAAGCCTTTCAAATTACGAAAATGGTACCTGCTTACATGGGTCAGAAGAAGAAAAAGAAGGGGAGAACAAACAAGACCAAACTCAGCCTGAATACCTTTTCTGAAAAGAATCTCCAGGAACTGGGAGAGAAGTATCTCCGCCAGGAGGATTTTACCGAGGCGATAGCTGTTTTCACGGAGCTTTGCAGCAGAAATGGCAGGGATGAGTGGCGGCAGCAGCTCGCCAGGGCTTATCAGGGAAGAATTGACAGGCTTGCCGGCAAGGGGCTGGTCAAAGAGGCTTTGGTCATGCTGGACTTCATGGGAAGGTGCTGTCCGGGTGTGCAATGCCTGGATCTGCACCTGGAACTGCTGTTGCGTGCGGCAAAATATGTGGAGGCGGCAGCCTTTTTCGCTCAGAACCGTTCCGGAATCTCCGAAGAGCTTGGCATGAGGGTGGACGCCATGTTCGGCGCCCTGCTGCTGGCCGGAGAAGAGGGTGTCGCCGCGGCCCTCGGATCTGACTCCCCCGTAGTGCATTATTTTCCTGCGGCCGGCAGGGCATTGTCCGCCTTTTGCCAACATAATGACGTGGAGGTTGAGCAGGCGCTGAAATCCATTCCCTTCCGCTCGCCTTACCGGGATTTCCGTATGCTGATCAAGGGCCTGCTGCTTCTGGAGACGGATTCGGCCGCGGCGGAAAATTTTCTGGCAAGGATCGGCAGTGTTTCGCCTTACTGGCAACTGGCCCGGATGTTTGAGGTGGCGGGTGGTTCCCTGTCCGGCATTTTTTCACGGCTGAAAGATCTATCACCATCCATGCGCAGTTACTTGCCGCTGTTTCTGGGTATCAAAGAGCAGGAAATGAATTTTCTGTCCCGCCTGCGGGAAGCGGCGCAGGATCCTTTCAAGCTGTATCAGGTGGTGGCGGACCATGGCAAATGTCTTGCTCCCGCCAGGCAGAACGCACTGCTGCTGCGCCTGCTACCCCACTGCGGCTTGAAGATGGAATCTCTCCTGCCCAGGCATCGCAATCTTCCGGAAGAGCAGTTGTTTAGAATTTTTGCCCTGGCCTCGGAACTGGACGGCGAGGGCGATATCTCCGTGGATTTCTGGGATGATGTCTTGCAGTGTATCGATATGGCGCGGCCGGAAAATCATTTGCGGGTCGCCCTTATTCTCCGTTATCAGGCTTTCTTGATGCGGCGGTATAGCGATATTTTTTACCCGGCTGATATCCTGAAAAAGCTCGAAGCGAGTCTGCAATATGATCCCGATGATAAAAATGCCTGGTTGACTGCCATTAAACTGGCTGAATTATTTGATGGCAAGATGAAGAACAAACTCGCAGCCCGGGCGCTGGAGCAGATGCCTGATGATGTGGATATTCTCATTATGGCCATTGAGAATGCTGCTGAGAGGAGCGCTTTCAAGAAGGCCTCCTCCCTCACCGCCCACCTGCTGACCATCGATCCGATCAATACCAGGGCCAAGGAGCTGCTGGTGGAAACACAACTTGCCCACGGCAGAAAGCTCGCTCTGCAGGGCAAGTTTGATCTTGCCCTGCGGGAGTTTTCCGCAGCCTCGCCGCAGAGCCGTTCCGCCCTTTACAAGGGGCGTTCCCTGCTGTGCCATGGCATGCTGTTGTTATGCCGCAGGGAGGATGAGCAGGGATTGGCCCTTATTGATCAGGGACGGAAACAGGCCGCATCGGAACTCTCGGCCCTGCTGCTGACCTCGCTTGAGGCCCGTCTTCTGCAAGTGAGCAATGCATGGAAAAAACAGTTTGATAGCGAGTTACGGAAGGCCGCCGGGCAGAAAAAGGACCGTGATGAGATTCTACGTCTGTCGGGCTGGACAGAAAAATTTACCGGGCATCACTGGGTTGCCCTGCAGGAATGCCTTCCTTGCCTGAAAAAGTATTTTGCGGGGGTCGACGCCTTGCAATGGCTCAGGGAAGAGGGCTTGCTGATCTGTCAGGCCATGTGCCGCGCCGAATTTGCTTCGCCACTGGAAAAGTTGTCTGCGGCGCTGTTAAAGGAGTGGCCGGATGAGCCGGAATTTACATTTTACAGGGTCTGGGCCGCCATCCGCAATGGGAAGAAGCCCGGGAAAGCCGAGAGAAAACTGCTGGAGAGGGCGGCGGAGGCGGCTTTCCACCGCCAGGATTATAAACTGCTGGACAGGATTCATGATCTTTTCCGTTTTTTCCCCTGGCAGGAGGATGAGATGATTGATGAGGATGATGTTTTTGTCCTGCCTGGAGTCAGACGGAAGAAAAAAAAGCGACAAGAAAATACCGGTCCTACCCCCCGCCAGCTCAACCTCTTTGACATTGACTGATGAAGACCCCATTTGAGATTCTCGGCGTAGAAGAAACCGCCGATGACCAGCAGATCAAGAAGGCCTATCTGGCCGAGGTGCGTCAGTTCCCGCCGGAACGCTTCCCTGAGGAATTCAAGCGGATCAGGGAGGCCTATGAGAAAATCAAGACGGTAAAAGATCGGCTGCGCTATCTCCTGTTTGACACCCGGGTTCCTGCGGCGGAGGAAATCGCCGGATTGCTGCTTGATGCCACGGCGAAAAAAAGGCCGGATGAGGAAAGGTTCCGCGCGCTGCTTGCCCGCAGTCTGCGTGAATGCCGGATTTTTCATAAAGAGCAGGGAGACAGGAATGGATGAGGCTCTGAAAGAGGAACTGCTCAATCAGTTCCGGGACTATCTGGAAAAGCGCTGTGAGCCGGAGGATGATGACGTGCCGGTTGATCTTTTTTCTCTGTATGGAGAGCTGGGAGGACTGAAGAATGAGGTGAGGATCGAATCCCGCCAGATTAAGACAGCCCTGGATGATTTCCGTTCAGCCTTTGCCGCCCTTGATGCGGCCAATCAGGATGTCAGCTCCCGCTTTGCCGGGCTGCAGGAGGAGAAAAAAGGGCTGGAGCGATTGACCTTGAAACCGGTGGTGGCAGGCCTGCTTGATATGTATGACCGATTGTCCGCCGCTGCGGGCCAGAGTCAGCCTGAGTTCTCATTTCCTGCCCGCTGGCTGTGCAGTCGTCAAACAGAGTGGATGAAGGCTCAGTTACAGGGCTGGCGGATGTCGCTTGCCCGGGTCACGGATGTTCTGGCCCTGTGCGGTGTGTTGCCCATCGAGAGCGCGGAGCGGCGTTTTGATCCCGTCATGATGAAGGCGGTGGGCATGGCGGACAGGGCTGATACGCCGGACGGGGCGGTGGTGGAAGAATTGCGCAAGGGGTTTGTCTGGAATGGGGAAATTGTACGGCCGGCGGAGGTCGTTATAAATAAAAGGAATTCACGGATATGACTGATATTATCATAGGCATTGATCTTGGCACGACCAATTCAGAGGTCGCCCTGTATGAAAACGGCAAGGTGACGGTGATCGAGGGCGAGGGAGGAAAAATCATGCCCTCCTTTGCCGGCATTGATGAGAACGGCGCGCTTCTGGTCGGCGTGGCGGCCAGGAATCAGTATGTCGTATACCCCGAGCGGACGGTGAAATCCATCAAACGCAGGATGGGCGAGGACGTGCGTATTGCCTTGGGAGAGCAGAGTTATTCGCCCCAGGAAATTTCCGCCATTCTCCTGAAGCAGTTGAAAGCCGCGGCCGAGAAATATGTGGGCGCCCCGGTCAACAAAGCGGTCATCACGGTTCCCGCCTATTTTTCCGATGCCCAGCGGCTGGCCACCAGGGAGGCCGGCGAGATCGCCGGGCTGGAGGTGGTCAAGATGATCAACGAGCCGACAGCCGCGGCCCTGGTTTATGAGAGCGGGCATCAGGGCAGCAGAAAGGTGCTGGTTTATGATCTGGGCGGCGGCACCTTTGACGTGTCCGTGGTGGCCATTGAAGATGACGTCATTGAGGTCATTTCCAGCCATGGCAATAATCATCTTGGCGGGGATGATTTTGACCTGAAGCTGGTCGAGCATCTCTGTGATTACCTGCGGCTCGAGCATGGCGTGGAAGCCCTGCCGCCTCAGGCGATGGCCAGAATCGAGCGGGCTGCGGAAACAGCCAAGAAAATCCTTTCCGATCATCCTTTTGCCATGGTTGAAGAGGAATATCTGCTGGAAAAGGACGGGATGCCTCTCCATCTGAAAGTGGAGATTGCCCGCCACAATTATGAGGAGATGATTGAATCCTACATTGATGACACCATGGAGGCGGTGCACCAGGCGCTCAGCGACGCCGGGCTTGCCGCCTCTGACATGGATGAGGTCTTGCTGGTGGGAGGCTCCACCCGCACCCCTCTGGTGCGGGAGCGGCTGGAAATGGATTTCGGTATGACGCCCCGTGGCGAGGTTGACCCTGATCTCTGTGTGGCAAGCGGGGCCGCCCTCCAGGCGGCATTGATAAACGGCAGCCGGATACAGTCAGTGCTGGTTGATGTCACGCCCTACACCTTCGGCACCAGTGCCCTTGGCGAGCTTGACGGTGAGTTCACCCCCTATCTGTTTGTGCCGCTGATCAAAAAAAATACTCCGGTGCCGGTCAGCAAAAGCGAGGTCTTTTACACGGCTGTTCATGATCAGGAGGCCGTTGATATCCTGGTCTGCCAGGGCGAGGATCCGGATGCCAGAAACAATATTGAAATTGGCAGTTTCTTGGTGCGGGGCCTGAGCAGGGTTCCGGCCGGCAATGAAATTATCGCCTGCTTTTCCCTGGACACTGACGGGATTCTTCATGTCAGTGCCAGGGAGAAAGCAACCGGGCTGGAAAAATCTATTACCATTGAAAACGCCATGGCCCGTTTTGAGGAAAATGAACTGGCCAAGGCCAGGAATAAAGTGCGGCGTCTCTTTGGCGAAGCCGGGGATACCGCTGCCGATGACGCTGGCCCCGAGGCGGGAAAAGCGGAACCTGACGCCGTTGTTCAGGCACGCTTGCTGATTGAAAAGGCGGAAAAACTGCTGGATGCAGCGGAAGAAGATGATCGTCTGGAGATGATCGAACTCATTGAAGCCATGCAGGACGGGCTTGCCGCCGGGGACATTGCCGAACTCGTAGAGCCCATGGATGAACTGTCGGAAATAATCTTTTATCTGGAGTCGTAAGGCCATGCTGCGCTGCCCTGTCTGCCGGGCGTCCTTTAAAGGGAGCCCCGTCTGCCATCGTTGCCGGGCCGATCTCTCCATCCTGCTGCGCATTGAGCGGCAGGCGGAACAATTGGCCTGCCAGGCTGTCCAGGCCCTGGCGACCGGAGAGAAGAAAAAGGCCCGGGCGCTGGCGGACGACGCCTGTTTCCTTCATACCAGTCCCTTTCACCGCGCCCTTGCCGGGTTTCTCGCCATTGTTTCCCCGTCGTGAAAGGACTCGCCGGGCAAGCTGAGAAAGGCGGCAAAGGTTTCCCGTCCCCGCGGATCGGAGATGCAGATCGACCGGGCCATTGACTCCACCCTGGCCAATCGCACCAGCATCGTCATTGCCACAGGTTATCCACCATCAAGCGCCGGCCATATCCTGGTCATGGAGCAGGGCCGCATCGTTGAGGAGGGCAGCCACGACAGCCTGATGGGCACCCAAGGGGCATCTACCGTCCCCTGCAGGACCTGCAACTCAATGGTCATGAGGGGAGAATGGCGTGGGGAATGGTTTGGGGTGAGAGAGGAGGAAGCCTTTGCTTCAGAAATACTTTTATCGTTTATTGAAAATGGTAGCACCAAGTGCTATAGTTCAATATGAGGAAATTAATGACCAGATCTTTCTCGAAATGGGCAACAAAGCAAAATGTCCCTCACGAGGAGTTGGCTAACGCCATTCTGGAAATCGAAAGCGGGAATTTCGAAGCGAATTTAGGAGGGCATATCCTTAAAAAACGCATTCGCTTTCAGGGGAAAGGAAAAAGTGGTAGCGGAAGGACAATTGTTTGTTACAAACGAGAGAATCGCCTTATTTTTGTGCACGGGTTTGCAAAAAACGAGAAAGCAAATTTAACCATAAAGGAACTTAACGCCTTCAAAGAATTAGCTAAAATTCTACTTGGCTTAACTCCTGAGCAACTACGCATCGCCATTGCAAATGGTGATTTTATTGAGGTGGCAAAATGAGAAAATCTATCGCGGATTCCATTACCATTACCGTAAAAGATTTAAGCAAAAGTGGTTTAGTGGATGAAATAACAATGAAAAATATTGAAAATCTCTGTCTGCCTGAAGTGAAGGAATATCCTCCTGACAAAATTATCGCACTGCGGAAAAAATTTAAATTAAGCCAAGCGGCTCTGGCTTGTATTTTCAATATCAGCCCTTCTACCGTGCAAAAATGGGAGCGGGGTAACAAAAAGCCAACAGGCGCATCGAAAAAATTGTTCGACATTATCGAAAGGAAAGGAATTGAAGCACTCATATAGGCACCATAGGGACATAGCATCAAGAGACAGACCTACATCATGTTTGAAAGCTTTTGGCAGAAAACTTATATTTCAAAACTTGGCACTATTGGTTCAATCAGTTTAAGTTTTTGGAAGTGCTTATCCTGAATCCGTGAGGCATACCGGATTCCCCGTAAAAAATGGTGCCCGCGAAAAAAAATTCAGCACCGAAACTGCCAGAATTCATGCATTGCGGGCATATTGCTGATAAATTGGGACATCTTTCCCGTTGCTCTTTGAAAAATTGCTATATTTGCCTGTTTTTAGACGTATTTTCCCGGCAGGGCCTGCTCTTCAGCCACTTTCCGGCAAATATCTCTTCTTTTGGTAATTAAAATTAACCATAGGCAAGCCGGTTATAAACGCGCTGAAACGCGTCAAATGCGCAGCAGTGGCGGCTGAACCTCAGCTTCAGTTTTCTGCCGGTTTCAATCAGTCTGGCTGCTCGGTACATGAGTTCCTGGATAACGGTACGAATTCTCCTGCGCTTTGCCGAGTGGCGTACAGGTGAGCGATCACCGAGAAGGCCAAGCTGGCCGATGAATCGCAAGATGTTATAGGCCAAGCCGGCAAGCGACATGATCAGGGAATTGGTCGCAAACTTTCCAGAAGGCAACCGCTCAAGATCCATGTCGGTTTTAAATTCGCTGTGAAACTGCTCGCTTGTGCCATGGTCCTGGTAGAGCTTGATGATCTCTTTTTTCGGCAGGTAAAGCGATGTCCACCAGCCTTCAAGCTCTATATCCGGCACCAGCAGCAGTTGACCTCGCTTGTCAATGGTTCGTTCAATCACGCGGACCACCAGACGGCTGCTGAACTCTTTGCCCTCATGTTTCTGAAGCTG
>JAHILF010000159.1 GCA_018897105.1 Pseudomonadota bacterium | reverse complement strand
GGTTTACAGAAGTTTGCAAGACAACACACCCTGACTACCCTGGGAGATCGAAGCAGCTACCTTGGCGCATCCGATATTGGATACTGCCCACGAAAGGTAATTCTTGACCGATTACATCCCCCTGAACATGACCTGGCCACACTGTTCCGTTTTCAAAGAGGACACATGGCCGAGGATATTGTCGCAAACGCAATGACCGCCGCCGGTTATGATAATTTCGACCGGCAGGTTGAGGCTGTTGCCAGCGGTAATACTCCCATCAGGTGATGGTCCGGTAGCAGCCGGCGATGGTGCGTTGGGCGGCGAGCACGTTCCTCTCCCGGGCCAGATGGGTGCGCTCCCGGCTGGACGGGGCGGGATAAATAATGGTGCAGTAGCTGCCGAGCAGATCGCCGAGCCTGGCGAGCATGGTTTCCTTGGTTTTCTTTTTCGGTCCGGTATGCTTCAGGTCCTGGTAGTCCTCAAGAAAGCTCAGGGTGGCGGCGCTCACCTCGACCAGCGTCTGATGCCGCGGCGGGGTCATCCGCGAACGGCGGACCTTGAGGTAGGTGGGCAAGGCGCCGGAGATCAGAAGCAGGCCGACGGCCAGGACCATGTAGACCAGCGACGGGCGAGCGGCAAAGCTCTTACTGTTTAAAAGCGTCCAGAAAATGACGACAAAAGCGAGGCCGGTCCCGATAAAAGCCAGGGCGGTACGTGCCCGGGCCAGGTCGGTACGGTAGCAGGCCAGCCGGGTCCGCCACTGGGCCATGGTGTTGCGCCAGAAGGCGAGGCCGGTCCGTTCGGTGCCGATGAGCAGGCCTGGCTTGGCGTGGAGAAAATCCTGAATGAACCAGGAGATGTCATCAGGCAGGGCCACCCGGAATTCATACGGTCCCGGGCCGAAAATGCCGGCCACCTCGGCACGCATGGCGGAATCGGAGGGATCGCGGGCCGCGATGACTATCGTGCCGCCGGCGTCCTTGATGACCGGAAACCAGCCGCTCGCAGCCAGGAGGTTGCCCGGCGGATCGATAAGCAGCTCAGGCGGGATGGGCAGCCGCTCGTCGTATTCGATGGATGCGCACCGGTAATGATCGCGCAGGGCGGCGAGAAGAGTTTCGCGCGGCACCTGGTATTCTTCATGGAGGATGCGGGCGAGCGGCACATTGCGCAGGGCGGCGGCCTCGGCCGCCTGGGCCAGGATGCCGGCTCCAAGGGGAGGCGCGGCTCGAAAAGGCGCCATCAATCTTTCACTTTCAGGATTCATCACTGCTGAATACCACTTTTTTCCAGAATCTTACCGGCGTACCGTAATCGGGAATTTTGATCTCCATGTCGCCGAAACAGTAGGGAAACTGGCTGCGTATCCTCTCCGCCGGCACGCTCCAGACAAAGCCGTCCGCTATCAGAATGAGGCCGGCCGTCATCATGCAGTAACTGAAAACATTCCAGCCGATGCCGCCCGTATCCTTGAAAAAGAACAGAAAGGCGACCCCGATCAAAAAGAGGCCGAGACCGGTGCTGATAAAGGCGAACCCGGTGCGGGTGAAGGCAAGTCCCGTGCGGGCCTTGGCCATCCTGGTCCGGAAACAGGAAAGTACCGTCCGCTCCTCGGCGAGATCGGTCCGGTCGCCGGCCAGGAACCGGCGCCGCATCACCGGCGACAGGCTGGTCCAGCCGGCCCGCAGCCCGGCCGCGCCAGGGACAACCCCGGTGCGGATGAACTCCGGGGCGTTGAATTCGTTGTAAACCTCCAGCACGCTGGTGCCGCCGGTTGCGCCGGTATCGACACAGGGAGGCAGGGCGGAGTAAAGCGCCCGGGCCGGCAGATACCATTTGAGGCCGTCATAGACCATGATGATACCGCTGATGAGTAAAGGCGCCTCCAGAAGCACGTAATAACCGGCGCCGGCCAGACGCAGAAAAAGCAAAGCGATAGTGATGAAGGCCAGGCCGGTGCGGATGAAGGCAAGTCCCGTGCGGCTCTTGGCGAGCAGGGTCCGGTAATGAGCGAACAGGGAGCGCTGCCCGGCCAGATAGGTGCGCACCTTGGCCAGGGGCGTGCGGCCGGCAGTGGCAGGAAAGCCCGGATTGAGGTCCTGGTTATGTTCGAAGATGCGGACAAGATCATGGGGCAGCGTGACCTGGAATTCCACCTCCGCGACACCCAGCGTGTCGCGGACCACCTCAGCCAGGGCCGGCCCCGGCTCGGTAGCGATTACCGTGGCCCTATCGTCGCGAACCTCGCGGGGAAACCAGCCTTCCGCCCGGAGTCTCGCCATGTCAAGCTTCCATAAGAGAAACTGGGGGCCGGTTACGGACTCCTGATACTCCACAAACGGACAACCATACCGTTCACTGAGCCCCCGCAGGGCCTGCAATTTCTCTAAACCTGCCGTCATTTCCTCTTTCATAGGTGACAGAAACTTCTCAGATGGCACATCCTATCCATGGAACACCTTAAAAACTTTAACTTTTTCTGAAGAATTTTGTCAACCGGAAAGAAATTGCGCTTCGTCATGCACAGATATGGAGGGTGTATTTCCTCCAAATAAGTAGAGAAAAAATTATCCGGCATTTGGTATGGGCATGGTTGAATTGGGCGGATAACCTACCTGGAGAGTATTGCGGACAGAGAAGTGAGAAGATCAATTTGTCAGACTGGCAAGCAAGGTGGTGGCGTTCCAGGCATCCTAAATCATGGCGCGGGATGCCCATGGCCGGGAAGATCAAGCAATATGGTGAGGTAGTCGTAAGGAGTCGAACAAAAATAACTTGGACAAAATTGCGCTCAGATTTGAGTCAGATTTGGCTGCAGCGATTGAACAAAACCGCAGGCGTAGCAGGGCTACGTCGAGGATTCTGTGATTGAGCTGCGGTCAAAGATGGCTCGAAGATGAGATGCAAGATGTTCAAGTTATTTTTGCTCGACTCCTAAGGGTCGAAAGCATAATGAGCGGAAAGCCGGAGCCACCCCTGTGAGAGCTTACCTTATTAAAGCTCGCCCTCAAACTGCACTCGCAACAGTTCGGCTGGGTAATACTCCGACGCAATATCCGCCACATGCTGGTAGGCTTCGAGCATCCAGGCGCCATCATCCTGTTGGCTGAGCCAGGCGGCATAGATCGTATCGCATAGAAGTCTATCCGTTCCGCCTTTCTCCCCAATGAACGCTTCCGCTGGAGAAGTTGGAAGCGCCACGCGAGGTACCACCTTGCAGCTCCGGATAATGGATTTGTTATCTGCGTCTGTAACCTCTATATCGTAGTCTCCCGGCTCGAGACTCAGCCCATCAACACGAATTCGCGGCACATCAAGGCCAGTACGTTCAACAATGGGTCTTGGCGAGGTTGCAGTCCGAATTTGCATGCCATATGGAGGGTTTCCCCCATACCACGCCAAGTACAGGTCGCGAGTCCCGGCCACCAGGCGGGAACCGGAACGTGCGGCCAGGGGCATAAACAACCGTGAGCAAGTCCCACGAACAGCAAGAGAAACCAACTTTGCGTGGTGGTAATCATCGTGCAGTCCGGGTGGCCAATAACACTTGAATACATTGGAGAGGTTGGCGCAGATGTTATCAAATAAAGAATTCGGCTTAATTTTTCGCAGCAGATATGGCGCGTCGCCACACTCTAGTCTCTTCTCGCCATCCGCTAGCCCGAGGACCACGGAGATCTTTTCCTTGTTGTCTCCATTCAGGGTACTGCCGTGGCCGCACCCCACCCAAATGACATCCCCCTCATACAGCCAGGTATATATGTCCACCCTGCAGGCCACCTCTTTCCCATCCAGTCTTCGAACCAACAAGTAAAGATCGGAAGGCGCACTCAGTTCCTTAACATAGCCCACTCGAACTCGATCTTGGATCGCCGGTTCAGAAATGGACCGATCCTCTACACGAGGCAACCCTTTTCCCAGCATATAAGGGCTGTCATGGCAAGTGAGAATGTCTAGTTTCCGTTCTTTATCAGTAAGCTCAATAGTGATGCGAACCTTGTCCTCCCCCGGCTTTAAAAATCCGGGTTTGCGGCACCCGAGCCACAGGACGTCGTCCTCGTACAGAATGGTCGAAGGGCCGACGCTGTGAACCATTCTCTGGCCGTCCTCAATTCGTACCAATCGGTAGTATTCGGGAGAATCGCCAAGGTCCTTGACAATGCCCACCTGTTTCTGTTGTTCCCCGGCTTGGACGGGTTCCGCCAAGAACATCACTGTGTTTGTCAAGAGCAAGACTAATAACGGGATCAATCGGATCATGGTAGAACCTCCGATCTCAATTCAATCCACAATTGAGACAGAAAAAGAAGGCGTACGCCCCGGCCATCGCTCGTTACAATTAGGTGGACGGAGAACTCCTCGGCTGGGGTATTACCTGTCAATTTCATCGCACAATACCCGAATGAAGGCGGCCTGACAACCCCAGCCTTGGGGTCCGCGCACTTTTGGGTGTCTTTCCCGCCAAACCTCAGAGACGCTGTTTCCTTTTGCGTTTCGAGTACCATTGCAAAAACTTTATTACGTATCCGTACGATCCCACAACAGCAATGGGTAGCGCGAAATCGAGCCAACGCCCATGCATCAATGAAAACACACTCACCGGCAAAAAAAGAAAGTATAAAACAGCAAAGCTGACGACCAAACCCCATCCTAAACCCAAAGTAGTAATCGAAATGCTCATTACCGTAATAAATGCCATGATAAGGAGCAGCTGCTGCCACGATAATGCCGCTTGCGCCTCACCATGCTCCAGCAGGGAATACAGGGCATTCGTTATGATCAACACGCCCGGCATCGTGTTGTTGAGGGGGGTATTGTAGATGTCATGGCCTTCTAGAAAACTCCCTCCTATGAACACGACCCTTCCCCCCAGAGTGGCGGCGATGCTCTCGGCATTTTGTCCGGAGGCCACTCCGGCGGGGATCCGCAACAAGAGGGGACGTTCTTTATCGCCTTTCTTGGTGTCGTCATCATTAAGAGTTTTGACCGGGATCATGCCTCGGTCAGGATCCGGGATCGCATAAAGGATTCGCCTTTCGATCCGGTCTTCGGAGAGTGTCAATATCTTCTTTCTTTCTTTATCATCGGGCCATAAAATCACTTCACACTTCGACTCGCTCTCCTTATTCCCGCCGGCTCTTGCTTCCAGGCATTGCTGCAGCTTCTCCAGTTCCCGTGTGCGGTTCCGGCCGCAGGTCGTCCCTACCGCGGCCAGCAACTGAAACGACGGCAGCGCTACTCTGCTGTTATCACAATCTCTCTTCACCACAGTCCAGATGCGCCAACGACGGACGACGCCATCCTTCTCCTGTTCAAATAACGGCGCCGCCCAATAAAACAGATGCGGCGAGTCTTTAACTACTTTATCCAGCCAAGAAATACGTTGTTCAACACAGCCGGGTTCTCTCGTCCGGAGAGAGGCCGCCAGTACAACCGGCGGGCATGCCTTCCCTTGCATGCTCTCAAGGGCGCGACATTTGTCCGCGTACTCTTCCAAGAATTTTATGACCGGTGCATCAACTTCGCGCTCATGATTCCGTCGAGCGAGGTCCACGTCCACGATCAGCATGCGAGGCTTAGCCTCCAAGGCCAATCGCATCAGATCGGCGAGTTCCTTACGAGGAAGGTACGAGGGCTCATCCCACTCTCGGTACGCATCATCGTCAATGTCTATCCAACCCAGGGGAATGACCGGCTCGGTAGGCTTGGCACCAGCGCACATTCGGATCACCAAGTCCATCGCATGGTCCTCGCCGAGAATACGGAAAGGCGCCTCACGAACGGCATACATCACGGCCACGACAAGCAGTGTTAACCCTAGATGGATAACCAGTCGGCGCCATATAAGCCGCTTCGGTAAGCGTCCTTGAAGGGTGGACCATAATCGGCGCAACCGGCTTCCTTCCCTGAACAGCTTGAAGAGACTGCCGGCCTTGGGAGCCGGCCTTTCAACGGCACCAGTTATGCGTCGTAGAAGAGAAAGAAAGCGTTTCATCCATCTCCTCACTATAATCCAAACAACATTGCCCACCACGCCTCACGGCCGGGACCGGAACTTCGTGGCAACTCCGACGAACGGGTCATAACCAGTTCCCCACCAGTAAAAAGGGCGCCCAGTAGACCGGACGTCGAAACTCTTCTTCCTTCAACAGTGAAAGCTGGGCCTTTCGCAGGGCCTGGGCCTTGGTCACATCCGGTTCGCGAAGATGCTCATAGAAGAGAGGGAGGAGCTTCTGGGCCACCTCGTCGTCGATTGGCCAAAGGGAACCGAGTACGCTGCGGGCTCCTGACTTCAACGCCACCCCGCTCAGACCCAGAGGCGTCCGGTCGTCACCTTCAGCGGTCTGGCAAGCGCTCAACGTTAGGAGTTCCACAGGGCGATCCGCGAGCTTTCTTGGCTTTAGCATGCTACCGAGTTGGTTCATGCCAAGTTTTTTGTTGTAGGTGAGGATGAAGTTCTGATCGGCTGTCCCGCCAAAGAACCCATGGGATGCTATGTGTACCACCCGATAGGGTTGACTTTGGACCTGCCGTGCGAAATTGTCGAGGAGGAACTCCTCATCGAGCAGCACTTCTCCTTCAAGCAGCCTCGACAGTTGTGCGATTTCCCGTGTCACTCCTTTCAGTTCCAGGCGCTGAGCCAGCTCCTCCCCGACAGACCAGCGTTGCTCGGACTCCGATGAATCCGGCGCGGCGGCCGGCGGCCGAGACATGGTGACCGGGACACCTCGACTTCGGGACTTGCCGGAACCGGGAGGAGGCGCGCGAAGCAAGCTTTCTTTCAGTGAAGCGGGAAGTTCGTTGACCACCAGTCCGGGGCGGCTCAATCCGGCCAGCAGCGTTTGCATTCGCTCTCGCGGTAGCGGACGAGGATCCAGAAGCGTGAGCCCTGGAGCGGTGACGATTGCATAGCGCTCTATCAGGTAGCGCTCGCCATCCCACAGGACGGAGATGGGGAAGAGGCGCAATGGTCCGTCCGGCACAAATACCAAGGTGTCTACGTTATTTTCATCCAACAGGGACGCGAAAGGCTGTACGATCCAATCATAAAGTTGACGGGCCTCGTGGGGAACTGACGCCCCCCCTTGGATGCGACTGATCAAGAGATCGACCGTCTCCGCCAACCGGTTACTGTTTACCTTAATAGTGGTGTGATGCAAACAGCCTCCTACGTCTACCAAAAGATCCAGCCGGTCCGGGAAGATGATGGGATAAAGTACCGCCGTGGTCGATGAGAGGGATATTACTCCCTCGGTACGGGCTGCGATGCAGGGATCGTTGAGGTAGTCCCGCAGCTCCGTCACCTTTATACGTTCCACGGCGTCACGAGCTTCGCGGAGTAAATCCTGCTTGGTTTCTCGATCATTTTCCTCCGCGGACTCCTGCAATAGCAGATCAGCGAGGTCGTGGTAGATCGTCGCCAAGGTCTCCCGAAAGGAAGAAAGGCCATCGTTCGTGTCGGCGGATATGTCCTGACGAAGGTTCTGGGCAAGGTAGGCCGCGCGCCGGAATGCGCCGATCGCACGAGCGCGATCGCCCTGAGCCCGCAACAGCCGGCCCAACTGCCATTCCCACTCTACCAACAGATTATCGGCAGCCAGAGGCTGAGCGGCACGAATTGCTTTCTCGTTAAGGAGGCGTGCCTCCGGGAGAAGGTTCTGTTTCTCGTAAAGCCCGCCCAGACGGCCGGCAGCAAGTGAGCACAACCGCGGGGCATCGATCCTTTCTGCTATGGCCAGGGCCTGACTGAGGACGTCATGAGCGAGGACCCGACCGGCTTCCCCGCTGACCGACCGCATAGCTTCCACGCCGATCCCCAACAGTAGCTCTGCCCGCTCATAAAGCGGTTCGACAACAGCTGCAGCCTTCCGGGCCGCTGTCAGCTCTTCTAGCGCGCGCTCTGTGCCGGCCGCAAGCCGGGCCCGGTTTCGATGTGCTGACGCTACAAGTCCGAAGTCTCCGGCTCTCTGAGCAAACCCCAGGGCCATTCCATAGCTTACCTCTGCCTCCTCACTTTGATCCTGACGGTATTGAACGTTGCCGAGGCCGTTGGCGGCGGCCGCTGCGAGCGCGGGCAAATCCAGGCGCTCGGCCTGCTTGAGGCTGGCACGCAGCTGTCGCTCGGCCTCCGCAAAATCGCGCTGGATGAAATTCACTTCTCCCAGTACCTGGGTGGCAACTGCTTCCAGAACCTCTCGACTCTCTTGCCGTGCACCATCCCGGGCGGCAACGAGATCGGCCTCGGCTTCCTCGTAACGGCCAAGGGCGCGGAACGCCTCGCCCCGGCGAATCAAAATCTCGATGCGCGCCGAATCGTCGGAAGCGGTGAGTAAACGGCTCCAGTGAGTTACAGCGGCGGCGTAGTCACCCCGGGTTACAGCCTCCTTGCCCTCTTCAAGAACACCAGCGGAAAGCCCGGGTGCCTGGTACGCTGTGAGTATAATGAGGCTGAAGAGCAAAAATCTCCATTTTCCGAGTCCCATGCCGTTGTCCTCGCTATAGGCTGACACCGAAGGCGAAACAGATGCCGTCGTCCTGAAGATTATGATCCTGTTCCGGCTTCGCCTCCTTAATGTCGTGGGCGAGGTAGATTTCACCGTAGTAACGCAGGCCATGGCTCCATAGGTTCCATAGGAGTCCAAACCCCACAGAGTGAAGGTGGTCCTGGTTTTCGCCCTTGTTCCATGCGGCGCCGTAGTCCATAAAGACTGCCGCCTCCAGCAGACTTCGAGGCGCCCCGTCCTCTGCCTCCGTCCACAAAGGGTAGCGCAACTCCGCGGAGACTGCGTAACCGTTATCCCTTACCAATTCATTTTCCCGGTAGCCCCGCACCGTTCTCGCGCCACCCACGGGAAATCTCTCCAGATCCAGGAGTTCGTCGTTCGCCAACTGTAAATCACCCCGCAGGATCAGCCTGATGCCGCGCTCGCTCAAACGCCTGGCGTATTGGGTCTGACCCAGCCAGGCCACAAATTGGCTGTCGGGACGATCGTCGCCGTGGATTGTCGAATCGAGGGCGTTGATCCCGAAGCTGAAAATGGAGCGCAGGGCAAGAGCCTGATCATACGTCCGGTCGATGAACTCCTGACTCAGCCTCACCACTGTAACTCTGGTCTCGCCGTCGTCGGCCCCGCGAGAAAAAGAGAAGGGCTCGTCCAGAAGAGAGGTTTCGTTTTCCCGCCGGGCGAGGAAGGCCCCCAGCGATATGGTGCGCCGCAGAGACCGATAAACAGGATGAACCAGTCCCAGTTCCAGACTTCGGGTCTCACTTTCGATATCGAGATTTTCCAACGGTTCCTCAATCACCGACGCGTCCGTCTCGTCAAATCTCAACAAGAGGCGCGAGTCCCGCGCAGTCACCGGGATGGAGTAAGCGGCAGAGCCCTCCTCCGCTCCGTCGCTGACGCCGATGGCAAAATCCAGGGCGTCGCCGTAGCCTGTCAGGTTCCGCACTACCCCCGCCAGATAGGCACGCTCCGCGCCTGTGCTGGGGGGACGGTGGTTGTCAACATTCAGGCTGAGTTCCCATGGCCGAGCACGGATCACATCCAGGTTAAGGACGGCTTCACCTGGTCCGGTCCCCGGCCGTAACTCACCATTCATACGCTCAATCAAGGGGTCCCGGAGCAGGAGCTGAAAGCGTTCCTGCAAAGAGTGAGTATTAAAGGGCCGCGCCGGATCCGGCCAGATCCGGTCCCGTACATAGTCGGGCCGAAGCCGTCTGGCGCCGCTCACCCGTACCTCGTCCAGGCGCCCTTCCAGGACCTGGAATGTCACCATGCCGTCTTCGATTTCCTGTCCCGGTTTCAGAACCACCCCTGAATTAACGTAACCACTATCCGTGTAATGACGAGTCAGCTGATAGCGCAACTCATCCAGGTCCGCGAAAGTGACCCGGTGTTTTAGAAAAGGTCCGGCAATGGATTTCAACTCCTGGTCCGAAAAGACCGTATTGCCCTCGAAGGTCACTCCCGACAGCTCAAACTCCGGTCCTCCCCCCGGCGGAATGGGAGGTTGACTCGGCGGAGCAGGTGGCAAAACGACTCCGGGTCTTGGCGTTTCAGGAAGAAACCCCGGCAGTTCCGGCCGATTCTCGCCAGGACGTTCCGCGCCTGGAGCAATCCCGTCCGCGGCGAGGGCTGCCGGGGAAAAGGCCCAGAGGAGGCCGCCAACAAAACCAGCCAATAAGCAGATAAAGTGCCCCACCTTCATTGCGCAGCCTCGCATCTGTTCATTCGCTTGCTGAGTCCTTCCGTCTCTTCTGCGTCCGGCCCCATGACCGCCCCATGCTCATCGCGCCGCAATGTTGCTGAAGGCGAAGACAACAGACGGTCGAGGCGATCCCCACCAAAGGACACGCCCGCAGGCTCCGTCGGCTCCGCCGGGATACCGCCCCTCCCTCGCTGAACCAGCGAGCTGACAGCCTGTCCGGCCATGGCGGCGCAGGGGTCCGTGAGCAGCCGGGCAGGCTCGGCAAAGCGGGTCGAGAGGCTGCCGAGGGCTGCGCTGATATCCAGTTCCGGCGTGGTGATGGAAATGGCCCCCTGCACTCCGTCAGGCGCGGCGGCCTGTATGACATTGAACCAACTGCCTCGTTGGAACGTCTCACGTTCAGCACCACCTACACGTACTTCCCCGCTGCTCGGGATGAGGGCGTCGGCGTCGATCAGGATGTCCCCTCCGTGGGCGCGCCCAGCCGCCGTGTTCGCCTGAATAAAACCACCGTTCAGGACCAGTAGTTCGGTGGTCAGGGTGATGTCGCCGCCGTTTCCCATCGCACCCTCCACGGAAGTAGTGATAAGACTGTCTTCAAGGTCGAGCAGATGAGCTTCGATGCTGATGGGTCCGCCGTCCGCGTTGTTCGATGATGTTGTAATAGCGCTCCCGTCCTCCATAAGCAGCTCGTCCGCCCGGATCTCGATCGCACTCGCGGGGACGTTGCCCAAACTCTCCGCCGTAATGCGGCCCGCGTGCTCCAGGTGCAGCCCACCGGCAGTGATATCTATCTTTCCTTGCGGTCCGGTTCCCGGATCGTCGTTTGGAAGGGTCTGTTCCGCCGCAATGCTGATCTCGCCCCCGTTGATGATCAGCGAACCTGCGTCGATCCCGATACTACCCACGGTACCGGTGGACAAATTATTTGCGCTGCTGCTGATGGCCGAGACCTGCCACCAACCGGACATGTCACTGTCGATCAGCAGCTTGCCGGCAGTGATGGTAATCGCGCCAGCGTTGCCAGCGGAACTGGTGCTGGTAGAAATCTTTCCCCCGGCAAGGATATCCATCTCGGTTCTGGCCGTGACGCTGATCTTCCCGGCGTCTCCCGTCGAATCGAGAGAAGTTTCGCTAAAAAGACCGGTCGTGTCTATTAACCCACTTGATTCTCCGTTGATAGAAACGGTATTAGCATCAATAAGAATCGTGCCGCCCGAGGCTGCGCCAGTGGTAGTAGTATTTATTTCACCGCCACTCTGGATGACGAGATCATCGACCGCGACCTCGATCATGCCGCCGCTGCCACCGCCAAAGGCCCTGGAGTTGAGTTCTCCACCTTGTTCCAGCACGAGCAAAGGAGAACTTATTATTTGAATGCGTCCTCCGTTTCCGCCTTTATCCGAGAATCCTGCATTTGCTGAAATCTCGCTAGAATCAAGGAGGAATATCGGATGCACCCCGTACACCCGAACCGCTTCCCGAGCGGTAATGAGGATGTCGGCACCCGGGCCTCCATTATTGCTGGCACTAGAGGAGATCTCCCCTCCATCCCTGAGTTCCAGGGTGCCTACGTTCAGGGTAATCGGTCCCGCCTCGGCGTTGGAATACGAATTCGACACGATCCCTCCATACTCACCCACTATGAGTGTTCCGGCTGCGATGCTTATAGGGCCGGCGGGTCCTGTTGCGGACGAAAATGCTAGTTCATCAAGGGTGATCGGTGAGGTGGAGATACCCCCTGTCGAAGTGTAACCCTGATGCTCGCTACCGCCCTCTATCAAAAATGTTCCGGTCACGTTGACTTGGACGTCACCACCGCGTCCCGGACCACTGGTGTTAGTCAGGATGTTGGCGCCGTTGAGCAGACTGAATTCGTTCGCCTCATCAATAATCACCGAGCCACCGTCACCGGCATCTGTATTGATACTGATGTCTGCTCCATGGTCAAGGACGATTTCAGAGGCAATCAGGACGATGGTTCCGGAGCGCCCCTCTTTGGCAGGAACAAGTTCTGCTCCAGGAACAAGGAATAATCCCCAAGTATTTGAAGCGTCGAAACCGGCGCTGTTACCGGTAGTGGTATCGACGTTGATTCGATCGGCGTGGACCTCTATTCTACCCGCATTGGCGCAATTATCGGAAAATACGTCGATACTTGAATCCAACATCGACAAGGAACTTGTGGTGATACTAACGGTTCCAGCATCCCCGCATAGCAGTGAATCGGAAAGCGACGCACCTGACCAGGCACTGATTTTCGAGTCATTCTTCAGAATCACACTGTCTCGAGCCTCAAGCCGGATTTCACCGGCCTTGCCACGTCCTGTCGTCGTAACATCCAGTCTGCCTTGCTGAATTTCGATCTCATTGGCTGAAATTATGATCGAGTTGGCATCTCCGGGGCCTTCTGTGTCTGCGTACACATAGCTACCGCTGATTCCAACGGCTTCTGCTGCGTCCACCTGGATAGCGCCGGCATTGCCACTTCCTTGCGTTATCGAAGAAATTACGGCGCTATCAGCCATTTTAAGATCATGGGCATCAATCGTTATGTCCCCGGCTTTGCCAGCGCCAACGGTCGCACTTTGCAAGCGACCCCCATCCGAAATCGTGAGTGCCGCAGTCGGTGAGTCGATCATGATCGAGCCGCCCGCCCCACTCGATCCGGCAAACATGGTTGTCATAATGCCGCTATCGTATCCCATCTCATTCGATCCCGCAATCGTGATGGCATCCGAGGCCCGCACCTCGACCGTCCCACCCCGGCCCGCGGCGCTATCCTCGACAATCGAGCTGAGTTGGCCGCCGTTGGTGAGAGCCACACGGGCAGCCCCGACCCGCACATCGCCGGCAGCCCCCCCATCGGCGCTGGCAACTCGTGTCGTGAGTCTCGAACGCCCATCAGGGGCTGTGGCTGCGTCGACTTGCAAGTCTTTAGCAACAACCACAATGTCATTGCCCCGGCCCGCACCAAAGACTTTGGCGTGTACGTCACTGTTGACCACGCTAACTCTGTCCGCTTCAAGCAGAATTTCACCCGTGGCGTCCTGGGCGCCACTGTGATCCGCTGCAATCACCGAGTCCTCGATATCGATAAGCCCTCCCCGCAGCGCCACGCTTTCGTTAGCTTGCGCTCCGCTCACATCTAATGTTGAAGAACCGCTGATCGCAATCGTCCCTCCGGCGTCAGAGTTCAGAGAACCCGAGGCGAGATTTGCCGTGGCCTCGGCATCGCCGACAGCCGTTATGTGGATCTCCCCTCCCTCGCTGGTCAAGCTGGCACCATCCCGTATGGTCACATCGCCCGCAATCATAGACACACCTGAGGTGGGAGAAAATTCAAGCCGACTCCCGTTTATTGTGAGAGTAGCCGGTTGCGGGGACAGAAAGCCAAAGGACTCCGGCTGCGCCATGCTGAGGGTGCTCGCATTGGGGTTAGTGGCACTGAACACCGCCCCATCATCGAGACACACTTCATCCGCGGTGCCCGCATGAAAGGCCGCGGGCACATCAACCTGTGCGTGGGAACCGAAAATCACCCCGGCGGGATTGATGAAGTAGAAATCAGCTTTCCCTACCTCTGAGCGAAGCAGGCCATCGATGTCCGAGGTCGCGCCTCCGGTCACCCGGCTGATCACGTTGGTGATATTGTCCGGCCCGGTAAAGGTGGCGCTTTCGCCCTCATAGACATTAAAGCTTCGGAAACTGTGGAAGAGATTGGCCCCCCTGATAGTGCCAAGGTCAGAGCCGATATGGAAATCAGGTCCGGAAAGATTCCTGCTCGAACCCACGGTGCCGTCGGTAATGATTTCCGCCTCACTCGCTTTGCCCAGAAGCATGAAAAGGGCAACTCCCAATAAGACGACAGTCGATCGTTCAACACAGATCCATGTCATATGCGTCCTCCAATGGGGTGATAAAAAATCCCTTTCCGGAGGGAAGTCAGGGCAGAAAATGAGACGCGACTCCTCACCTCTGCCACCGGGAAAATGCTCCCACAATCTCCCTGCCGCGGGACTTTCACCTGAAATACCGAAGTTCATCCCCTGACCTGGCCGCCATATTTGTTATACAACCCACTGGCGGCGCACCCTATCCAACAAAATACCTGAAAACTGTAACTTCTACCGCGGAGATTTGTCAATCGATGATAAGATGAGATGATAAGAAATCTCTTTTCAGCATGCCGTCTGAAAGTGGGCTGGAATAATGCCCCATGACAACCTCTAAGATCATACTGATGCATTAATGGGATCTTTTCAGAATGTCAATGACAAATTTTGCCATTCTGTGCGAATGAAAAGGATCTTCAGCATCAATTTTCAGCAAATTGGCACTGAAAAAGGTAAAAGGAATCGTGTGCGGTATGAAAGCTGCTTCACACCGCAAATAATCGGGAGATTAATCAGGGTAAACTTCATCCAGCAACAGGTCATCGTCCGCGCCTGGCCAACCATCATCAAATGGCTCGCCATAGACGGTTTCTCTGACAACCTGGTCTGGTTTTAGTTCAGGAGGGTCACGGTTTGAATTGGCGGGTTTCTTCAGCCATAGGTTTAAATGTTCCAGGATCCGCCTGATTACCTCCTGTTCCGTTATGAAGCTGATGATTTTCATTTCGGCATGACACTTGGAGCATTCAAGAGGGTCAACTTCCCATACTTTCTTGATGCACTCACGCCATGATTTGGCAGGTATCCCGCGGGGTTTATATGTAGAAACGTCCAGTACCTCTATTTCTTCCGGTACTGGCGTGGAATCCTGCGTATCAGCCTGCTGTCCGGCCTCTTTCCGCCGCTCGCCTCGGCTGCGGTTTGAATACCACCCGAAATATCGTGACAATTGAAATGACTTATCGGGAATATGCTGGCAAATAGCGGCAATGAACTCACCGGCATTGAAAATCCGGAAGTTGCTTTTATTCTTGCCATGGGTCATCTTTGACTTATAGATAACCATGCCGGTTTCCGCCTTGTATGTTATCTTTTCAAGCGAAAAAGGGCTGCGGATAATATATTGGGCCAGGGCCTCTTGACCATCCTTATCATCGCGGCTGATACGCATGCCATTATGGACGCTGAAACCAGAGGTATGACGCCATTTCATAATATTCTGTATGAAGGTGTCATCTATTCGCCCTTCCTTCTTCAGCATCGCCAATACCTTGGCTCTGAAAATTTCTTGAAGCGGTTGCAGGGCAATGCGCGGCATGACATAAAAGACGCCGTTTTTGCGAAACAGTCCGCCGGGCCGATGAGGACATGAATATGGGGGTGCCACCTGGCATAATCTCCGAAAGTGTGAATGACCATTACCATCCCCGGAATCCCATTATCCAGGTTCAGGGCAGTACGAAAAAAGATAGTCAGACTCTGATTCACGCAATGGCAGAGCTTGCTGAGCAGTTTCCTATCGTACTTGAAGAAATGGCGTAGAATAATGGGAATACTGAAGACATACTGCCGATGGGGAACGGGATAAAGGATTTCTTCTTTCAACCGCTCGCTGAACTGCAACGACTATCTTGGCGTGACAGCTTGGACAAAACCAGCGGCCCCGGCAGGAAAAAGCAAGCAGATACTCATAATGACATTCCGGACAGCGAACTCTGGCGAAGCCCTGTTTCAGATCGCCGCACTTTAAAAAGTTTTGCACAACATCAAAGATTACCTGCCTGAAAAATCCGTAATCACGCTGGAAGCGAGCTTTATATTCCAATACAAAAGACGTGAAGTGTTCGTGTAAAAGCCGCCACAGCGGTGATTCTTCGGGCTTGCGCGGATGATAGACCGCGGCTCCGTCTGACCAGTGCATACATGCCGCCCCTTTTGACTGGATAGAGACAGCATATTACGTACCTGACGAGTCACCGGGCTGGGCGCCAATTTTTTTCTCATAGCTCTGGACGGTCGACAACGGTGGAAACGTCTTTGTGGAGGACACCGACAATCACAGGGGTGAGAAGTTCGACAGTGAGGGCAACTTCATCATCGGGTGGGGTGCCTATGGTTCCGGAAGCGGTCAGTTTAATTCACCGCGTGGCATTGCTGTAGATGCCGAGGGCAATGTATATGTGGCAGATACAGCAAATTGCCGCATCTAGAAATTTGACAGTTCGGGCGCTTAGGATAAAGAAGACGTCCATAAAATTATAAAAATCTCCGCCCCAGACGCTTGAGTAGGCGACGGGTCATAGGCGTTAACGTCTTCGGAAAGGCCCTTACCCGCCGACACTCAGATTGGATAATTCGCGGGGCATCATATCTAGTGCTTGAACGGAAAGTCGGAAGTTATGCTAATACATGACATTATCCGTTAACCGAAAGGTGAAGATTTTTGATTTTCGCATTTTTTCTGTTAAATTGCCTGTTTTGGTAAAAACCCGCTGGCTTCAACAAAACTCTTATGGCCGACATAACGATTGGCGCAATACAGCTTTATCTCGGTGGCAGTGCCAAGCTGCTCTCTAAGCAAAGCTGTCACCAGATTCTTTGAAACACGATCAACTACCACCTTGACCCGTGTGATACCGGGCAATTTTACAGAGTCAACCCGTCGCAGATGAAATGCTCGTTTTTGGCCGACGCCCAGCATATTCCATTCATGCACACCAACACGATTCAATGGACACTCGGCTATGATTGCCTGGCCTTTTTCAATCTCAATCTCCACCAGGAA
The DNA here is from genome assembly GCA_018897105.1 of Pseudomonadota bacterium. GTDB lineage: Bacteria > Desulfobacterota > Desulfobulbia > Desulfobulbales > SURF-16 > SURF-16. Next base: position 705 of record JAHILF010000159.1, on the reverse strand, counting down.
ACCGCCATTGTTTTTACGGATAATATCCCCCCATCGCAGCTCATGTTCCAATTGTTTATAACGAGTCACTTCATGCAGGCAGGCAATCTTGGCAGAATTCTGGTCAAGTGCCCAAAGAAGCATTGAAAAATGCTAACGCGGCAAAAACATGAAATTTTTTCTTGATTTCTTTCAAGAAAAGATATTTATTGGGGATATAATTCCACTTAATTTAATTAAGTAATCCCTTCCGGGAAAATAACTGAGGCTTCATGGTATATTTTTCTAAATATATTTCGATGAATGACCCAGTGATTTTTGTACCTGCCATATGATTTCTGCAAGAAAAGTTTAATCACATTTGTGAACCTCTTTTTTGTATGATTTTGATATGGCCACCCTGACAAGACGACAACATTATTTTTTCTGATTTCATCGTCCTCTTCGTCAACTTTTCCAACCCCCCTTATTTTTTCATCGACAAGATAAATCCGTCTGGACAAATCCCATACTGGAAAAGTTTAATCGCATTTGCGAACCTCTTTTTTGTGGATAAATCCGTTTGATTTCTTTTGCCGTTGATTTCCCATAGCGCATATCAATAGAGCAACCCCATCATCGGGAGAAAAACAACTCTCCCATCAGGGGCATAGTTGTCTTCTCCCGCAATCCACAAGATAAAAGGAGAACGACCATGACCACGCTCACAGAAAAGATCAATGCAAT
>JAHILF010000158.1 GCA_018897105.1 Pseudomonadota bacterium | reverse complement strand
TGGGTCAGATTTGGTTGCGCCGATTGAGCAAAACCGCAGGCGTAGCAGTGCTCCGGCGAGGATTTTGCGATTGAGGCACGGCCAAAGATGGCCTGAAGACGGGATGCGTTATGGTATTTTGGCATTTTCCGAGTCCCTAATATCAATTTATTCCTGAATTTCCCCGGCTGATATTACATGGGCAGCAAAATTTTATTTCAGCCTTTCGTTGCTCTTCTTGGAATACATAAAAATGAAAATGGCACAAAGGTATGGAGATTCTTTTCCATACCTTTGTGCCCCGGTCATAAAGAATAGAACAACGGTTGCAGCACTATTTTTCTACATTGACAAAAATCGGGTTTGAGTAGAACCAGAGATCTGCCCAGGCCTCCTCTGCCCCGTCAAGGCCGAGACCTGCGGTGGCCAGTGAGTCGGCCAGCGGATTGCCCATTTCGTCGGTCTCAAAAGGTGCATTGACCGGCTGGTTGGTACCACGTAAACGGAAATACATGCTCTTATCCAGACCCTTGATCGGGTAGGTGATGACGTTGTAGCCATCCTCATCCACTTCCCAGTCGGCAGAGGTGAAGGTGGCAATCACCTGGGTGGACTCATTGGTAGCCTTGGTGTAATCCGGGCTGTCCGGGGAAAACAGGCCGGTGATTTGGCCTGCGATCAGGTCGATGTGGTCAACGGTCGGGGTGTCACCGTTGTTGTTGGTCTCCGGGCTCATGAATTTGATCTTCAGCACCAGAGGATCCTTGGCTGAATGATGTTTGTTGAGCTGCAGGTCACCGCCCATTTCCACTACCTTGGAGTTGTATCTGGCGGTGAATTCCAGGGCGTTGATCAGATCACCCATGACATGGAAGGAGTTGCCCGAGTGAAGTCCGTCGGCGATTTCTTTCAGGGAGATATCGCCATCACGGTTTTCATCAACCGCCTTGGTCCAGGTCTTCTGGTATTCGCCGGGGTAGAAGTCGTCACCACCGACTGTATGATGACTATGGTAGTCTGAGCTGGCAAAGTTGTACCAGTGACGGCCTTCACCCAGCAGGGCGTCCCACAGGCCGCCAAGGGTGGCGGTGTAATATCCTGTTCCGCCGTAGGTTCCGCCGAAAGCCTTGCCGCCGAAGCCGCCGCGGTCGCTATTTGCCTGATGGCCCGGGGCGCCTTCAAAGCCGAAACAGACGTCAGGGCCGGCATTGTTGAAATCGCGGAAGTTGTTGATGTCGTAGCCGCCGGTGCTCCAGGCGCCGTTTCTTTCAATGTGGGCGAAAACAACCCAACCGCTGTCGATCCTGCCCGCATCAAGCTGCTGCTGCATCCAGGCGCAGCCGGCAACGGCATCCTCATGCTGTTCCTCAGTGGATTTGCTGGTGATGATCTTGCTGCCGTCAACCCATTCATAGATCTTGCCGTTTTCTTTGGCCAGCACCCCATAAGGAGTTACTTCACCATCCCGGCTGGTGTCGTCGTCTGATTTGTCAAAAATATACTCCCAGGCACTGATGGCGCCTGGGTCTTCGGACACAATGCCGCTGCTGCAATGCTCATGGCCTGGTACATTCCATTCCACGCCGGAAGCAATTTTTTTATCAGGGTAGATATCGCGGTTTCTCTCGATATCGGGATAGGCAAAATCACGCAGGGACTGCCAGCGGTACATGTAGCCCTTTTCCGGGAAGTCGCCCAAGATCGGGTTGACGGGGTACTTGGTGGTGTCAAGCCAGCTTACCCCCTCACCGTCACGGTTACGGGCACCGCCATGCTCGGAATTGGCCCACCAGTCCAGACCGAACTCATTGCTTTTTCCCATGACGAAGTCAAAAGTCGTTGAACCGTCGGTATATAAGGTGTGCTGATGGAAATCACCGGCAAGCCAGTTGCTGACACCTTTTTTATGGTCATGGTGTTTATCATGGTCGTGGCAAAGATCATGGTTGCCTGCATCGGCTGCGGCAGCCAACATGAAAGGCACAGCTAGGGTTGCCGTCAGGGTAATTGTCTTAAGATATCTCTTCATTCTTTTATTCCTCTATTCCTTTATTTGATGTTGAATGGACGGGTCAGTCGGCAATTTGTTCTCTCTCCCTCGCTTAATCTTTTGGGCACCTCCTCATCGAATTGAATTTTTCTTAAATAATGTTCATCCGGGAATCCCGGTTGGTTTCGACTTCTCGGTCAGATGCAGGAGACTTCATGGGCTACGATGCCCAGGTCCTTTTGCATGATGTGACGATTTCCTTCTTCAACCGGTGTGAAGGCAGAATAAACGGGGAATGTGAGATTTCGATAATGAGGGAGATAGATTTGCGTTAGGAAAAAATTAAAAGTCAATTAGCAGGGGATATTGTTGCGTTTTGTGTATAGATTATGGGAAAAAGTGGGATGATGGGCAAAGGGGTGACTTGTCGGAACTACTCAGACGGAAATTGAAGACAATCAATGATATTTTTCTTTATTTCCAGCCGTACTGCTGTTAGCATTTTTTTTAAAGGCAGGGTCATGATGACACGAGCAGATAAACAAAAAGGAGCAACCTGTGGATGATATGAAAAAGATTCTGGTGCCGGTGGATTTGTCCCACGCCTCAACCATACTTCTGCAATATGCCAATACCATTGCCGAGAAATTTGGGGCGAGGCTGATTTTTCTTTTTGTCGTGGAAGACCTTTACAGTTACTCGGGACTTCCCGTTGAAATACGACTCGACCCGTTTGAAGAGGACTATAAGTCATACTCTCGACGGAATATGGAAAATTTTCTTGAGGAAAACCGCCATTATGTGACCGGTGAATATGAAAGTATCGTCCTCTCCGGGCATCCTGCCAAGGAGATTATCGATTATGCTGACAGTGAAGATATCGATCTCATTGTCATCGGCACCCACGGTTTCTCCGGGCTTGATCGGATGATTTTCGGCAGTGTTGCCGAAAAAGTCATCAAGATGGCTCCCTGTCCGATTATGGTGGTCAATACTTTCAAAGAAGAGGAATAGAGGAGAAGGGCGGTTTTTTCGCCGGAAGGGTGATGCTCACATGATTCCCTTTTCCTGCCAGAATCTGAGGGCGCCGGGATGAAGCGGTGTAACGATACCCTTGATCCCGTCCTTGACAGACATTGCCTCTGCAGTTTTTTTTAATTGGCGCATATAGGCAAGGCCTTCATTCGTATAGATTAATGAGAGAAGGGTGTAAACAACTTCGGCAGGCACGTCCTTGTTGGCAACCCACAGAGCAGAGTCCTGGTATGATTCAACGTCCCGATCCACCCCCTTGTAAGTGCCTGCGGGAATGACGACCTTGGAGAAAAATGGGTATTTTTTGAAAAAACCGGATGTCTTTGCGGTCTGATAGAGATCGAGGAGATCAATGTCGTAGTTGTCGGCTGCCGTTGCGACCGCGCCGCTGGGGAAACCGACAAAAAGCCAGAAGGCATCAAGCTGGTTATTGATGAAGGAGAATGCCGCATCGTTATAGCCCATGGGATGTCCGTGGATAGTGTTCCACAGTCCCAGGTGGCTGAAAAGACGTTCGCAGTTGGCATAGGCGCCGGACCCTATATTGCCCACCCCCACATTAAGCCCGGCAAGTTGGCTGAGTTTTGTTATCCCCGATTCTTTGCGGACAATGAGCTGGGCCGGAGCGCCGTAGAAGTAGCTGACGGCAAGAACATTATCATACCTGGTCGGATCGTCTTCCAGTAAGCCATTTCGTCCCATGTACAGCTCACCGGAGTAGACAACGGCCATGGCATAGGTGCCTGAATTGACCTTGCGCAGGTTTTCCACCGATCCGGCGGAAGCCTTTGCCCGTACTTTAAAATCACTGATTTCTTTTACCGGTTCATATAGAGAAATACCTTCGGCCATGAACTGGAAGGTGCCACCTGCGGGTCCACCGCCGAAAATATAGAAATCCTCGGCCAGGGCAGCTTGGGAAAAAACCAGGATAAACGCCAGCATGGTGCATATTCTGCCCAGGGAATGGTGAAAAACGAACGGCATGATTTTGTCCATTGGCGTTGTTGACAAGGCTAAACTATTCCGAAAAAAGAGCCGCCTTGATAAATTCTCTGTTGAGTCTGGCAATATGACGGATTGAAATACTCTTAGGGCAGGCTGCCTCGCATTCCCGCTCATTGCTGCAGTTGCCGAAACCAAGCTCGTCCATTTTGCCGACCATGCTGAGTGCCCGTTCCCGGCGTTCGGGATGGCCCTGGGGCAGCAGAGCCAGTTGGGAAACCTTGGCGCTGACAAAGAGCATGGCAGATGCATTGGGGCAGGCAGCCACACAGGCGCCACAACCGATGCAGGCAGCGGCGTCCATCGCCTGTTCAGCTGTTTTCTGGGCGATGGGAATGGTATTGGCCTCAGGTGCGCCGCCGGTGTTGACCGAGACATAACCGCCGGCCTGGATGATTTTGTCGAGGCTGCTGCGGTCGACCACCAGATCTTTTTCTATTCTGAACGCTCTGGCCCGGAATGGTTCGATAACCAGCTGGTCGCCATCTCTGAAGTGCCTCATGTGAAGTTGGCAAAGGGTGGTGCCCGGTTCCGGTCCGTGGGGCTGGCCATTGACAACCGCACCGCACATGCCGCAGATCCCCTCCCGGCAGTCATGATCGAAGGCTACAGGTTCCTTGCCTTCCAGGGTCAGCTTTTCATTGAGCACATCAAGCATTTCCAGAAACGACATGTCGGTTGATATGCCGGACAGGCTATAGTGCTGAAAATTTCCCTGGGCGTCGGGATGTTCCTGCCGCCAGATTTTGAGGCTTATGTCGATTTTTTTGCTCTGCATGGCTATTTATAGCTTCTCTGGCTGGGCGTTACATTTTCAAAGGTAAGCGGCTCTTTGTGCAGAATGGGTGTTTTTCCTGTTCCCTGGTGCTGCCAGGCTGACACGTAGGCATACTTCTCATCATCTCGCTTGGCCTCGTGTTCCGCGGTCTGGCTTTCTTCCCGCAGATGGCAGCCGCAGGATTCTTCCCGGTCAAGGGCATCGGTAACCATGAGCTCGGCAAATTCAAGAAAATCAGCCAGCCTTCCCGCCCGTTCAAGGGACTGATTGAGCTCTTTGCCGGTGCCGGGGATCAGGACATTGTTCCAGAATTCCTCCCGGATCTGCGGTATGCGGTCCAGGGCCTTCTGCAGGCCGGAGCTGTTGCGGGCCATGCCGCAATGGTCCCACAGCAGTTTGCCGAGTTCCTTGTGGATATCATCCGTGGTCCGTTTGCCTTTTATTGCCAGCAGTTTGCTGATAAGGGACTCGGCATTTTTTTCGGCTTCGGCAAAGACTCTGGCTGATCTGTCCGGTACGCCCGGGGCGCAGCTTGAGAGGTAAGCGCCTATGGTATTGGGCAGGATGAAGTAGCCGTCGGCCAGTCCCTGCATCAGTGCGCTCGCCCCGAGGCGGTTTGCCCCGTGATCGGAAAAATTCGCTTCCCCTAGGACAAAGAGGCCGGGGATAGTGCTCATCAGGTTATAATCGACCCAGAGGCCGCCCATGGCATAGTGCACGGCGGGGTAGATCATCATGGGCTGTTTAACCGGGTCCTGGGCCGTGATCTTTTCATACATCTGAAAGAGATTGCCGTACTTGCGTAAAATTGTCTCAATACCGTCACGTTTGATGGCGTCGGCAAAGTCAAGATAGACCGCCAGACCGGTTTCACCCACCCCTTTTTTGGTGTCACATACCTCCTTTGCATTGCGGGAGGCCACATCTCGCGGCACGAGATTGCCGAAGCTGGGATATTTGTTTTCCAGATAGTAATCGCGCTCCGCTTCCGGGATTTGCGCAGGCGGTCTTGTGTCTCCCGCTTTTTTGGGGACCCAGACCCGCCCGTCGTTGCGCAGGCTTTCACTCATCAGGGTCAGTTTGGACTGGTAGTCGCCGTGCATTGGGATGCAGGTGGGGTGGATCTGCACAAAGCAGGGGTTGGCGAAAAAAGCACCTTTTTTGTGGGCTCGCCATGCCGCCGTCACGTTGGAGGACATGGCATTGGTGGAAAGATAGTAGACGTTGCCGTAGCCGCCGGTGGCGAGTACCACGGCATGGGCTGTGTGGGAGGCGATGGCGCCTGTCCGCATGTCCCGGGTGACAATGCCCTTTGCCAGGCCTGCCTCCACCACAAGATCCATCATTTCCTGGCGGGCATGGATGGTTACCTTGCCGAGATGAACCTGGCGCATGAGGGCGCTGTAAGCCCCGAGCAGGAGCTGCTGGCCGGTCTGGCCCCTGGCATAGAAGGTGCGGGAGACCTGGGCTCCGCCGAAGGAACGATTGGCCAGTGAGCCCCCATATTCACGGGCAAAGGGCACACCCTGGGCCACGCATTGATCAATGATGTTGTTGCTGATCTGGGCCAGACGGTAGACATTGGCCTCCCGAGCCCTGAAGTCGCCGCCCTTGATGGTGTCATAAAAAAGACGGAAAATACTGTCACCATCGTTCTGGTAGTTCTTGGCGGCATTGATGCCACCCTGGGCGGCTATGCTGTGGGCTCGGCGGGGGCTGTCGTGCATGGTGAAGACCTGCACATTATAGCCGAGTTCGGCCAGTGTTGCTGCGGCAGAAGCGCCTGCAAGACCGGATCCGACAATAATAATATTGTATTTTTTCTTGTTTGCCGGATTGACGAGTTTGCCGGCAAAACAGTGTTTATCCCATTTTTCCGCCAGGGAACCGTCCGGTATTTTCGCATCAAGTGTCATCATGTCTCACTATGTATTAGAGCAGAAACTTTTTTATCAGTAACGTACAGAGCGGGATAAGAATAAAAACGGCGGAGAGAAGTAAGGCCGCCCCCAACGTCCCGTTGCGGAGTGTCCCGTTATATTTCGGATGATTCAGGCCCAGGCTCTGGAAAAGGCTCCAGAAACCATGGCTGATATGCAGGGCAAGAACGATCATAGCGGAAATATAGAAGAGGGCGTATAGCGGCTGGCGCAGAACATTTTTGACAATGTCGGAAATGGGAATGGAGTGATCTGTGAAGTGAAAGTTCACTAAATGGACCACAAGAAAAATCAGGATGACCACACCTGTGTATGGCATGCTCCGGGATCCCAAGGTGCGGCCGCCGGATGATTTTTCCACTTCGTAAGATACGGGCCTGGACTGGTTGTTCTGCAGGAAGAGCGAAAGGCCGAGAGAAATATGCAGCAGAAAAACGGCAAGCAGACCGAGTTCAAACAGCTGGACAAGGACACCAAGGGAGTGCAATTTCTCGGCATAGGCGTTGAATGCTTCGCTGCCGAAAAATGTCGTGGAGTTTCCTATCCCATGGACTAGCAGAAAAAGGGAGAGCATTGCTCCGCTGACTGCCATGAGAATTTTTTGTCCGACTGATGACCGAACTGTCTGACTGAGTGTCATAAGCTATGAATTTTCATAAAAAGGAGATTGGTCAATGGCTGCAGATAATATAACCAATTTTGTTTATATAATATTGAGTCATGGAATGCCAGTAGAATTACCTATTTTGTTTTTTTCGTAAATGCAGCATACTGGAACAGTTAAGGATGGTTTATGCCGGAATTGTTAGATAAAATGTATTTGCTCATGTGCAGCATCTTCGACAAAATTTATTTGTAAGGCAAGCTGTTTTTTTGATGGCTACCCACAAATACCAGAAACGGGGGACATGGATGGAAAATCTGTTCATTCGTAACGTACTGAAGATGTGTGTTTCTTTTACCGGTGCATCATTTTTTTGAGGAGATACAGTAGGCCATTCTGTTCAAGTCGTTTCAGCCCGGCCTGTCTGGCCAGGTTGACGGCCTGCTCGTATTCTTCATGGGAAAGGGGCTGGTCGATGGGCGGATATTTCGTTGCTTTATACAGGGGGCGATACTGCTCCATGACATTGACATAGGTGCGGTCGGACAGTTTTGCCAGAAAATTCATGATCTCTTCTGTCTCGGCAAGTCCGCCTGGCATGACGAGATGGCGGACCAGCAATCCTTTGACGGCAATACCCTGGTCATCGATTTGCAGGTCTCCGACCTGTCGGTGCATTTCACTGATGGCTTGTTGGGTCATGTCCGGATAATCAGGGGCATTGGCAAATCGTTTGGCTGACTTGCTGCTCCAGAACTTGAAGTCAGGCATATAGATGTCGACCATGCCGTCAAGCAGTCGCAGGGTATCCACCGAGTCGTAGCCGCTGCTGTTGTATACCAGGGGCAGGGCGAGTCCTTTCGCGATGGCTGTGGGCAGGGCCGCGGCAATCTGCGGCGCCACGTGGCTCGGAGTGACGAGATTGATGTTGTGGCAGCCCTGTTTCTGCAGGCTGAGCATAATGGCCGCCAGTTGGCCGCTGTCCACCTCGATGCCTTCACCCTGATGGCTGATGCTGTAGTTCTGGCAGAAGACACAGCCAAGATTGCAGTTGGCGAAAAAAATCGTGCCGGAGCCGCTGACCCCGACCAGGCAGGACTCTTCGCCGAAATGGGCACAGTAGCTTGCCACCACCGCATTTTTACCGGTGCGGCAGAAACCCTTCTCGCCGCTGGTCCTGTTCACCTTGCAGCGGCGGGGGCAGAGTGTACATTCTGCGAGAATTGCTGTAAGCTGCTCGACTCTTTTGCTCAGCTCGCCTGCCTGGTGCAGAGTGAGATAGCCTGCTGTTTTTTTGTTTTTTGTCATTTCCCGGATACGGCAAAAATGATAGTGTGGCTTTCCGTTGCGGATTTTCAATTGATGGACGCAATCTTACTTAACAGGAATTCAGTGAATCTGTCCATGCAAGGATGGCAAGATATACTCAAAAAAAGCATTACCAGGGCTGACGATATCCCGGGGCGCTTCGGATCTGATGTCAATGGCATTGACCGGGCGGCGCAGGTCTTTCCCATGCGGATTAATCCCTACTATCTGGGACTCATCCGGGAAAAAGATGATCCGTTGTGGAAACAGGCCGTGCCTTCCCCGGAGGAACTGCAGGACGAGGTCTGTTTCGATGATCCGTTAAACGAAGAAAATCTCAGCCCGGTCCCCAATCTGATTCATAAATATCCGGACCGGGTGCTCTTTCTTGTCTCCTCCCAGTGTGCCATGTACTGCCGCTTCTGCACCCGTAAGCGCAAGGTGGGCACCGACCGGATGGTTATTACCAGGGAAACGGTTGCCGCTGGTATTGATTATATCCGCAGTCATCCGGAAATCAGGGATGTGTTGATTTCCGGCGGAGATCCTTTGCTGCTTACCGATGAGCGCCTTGATGAAATTTTATCGGCCGTAAGGGCAATCCCCTCGGTGGAGATTATCCGCCTCGGCACCCGGGTGCCATGCACCCTGCCCATGCGGGTAACGGTAAGGCTTGCCGGGCTGTTGAAGAAATTTCACCCGCTTTATATCAACACCCATTTCAACCATCCGGCTGAAATCACCTCTGAAGCGGCGCAAGCCTGCACACGACTGGCCGACGCCGGTATTCCACTCGGCTGCCAGACCGTTCTGCTGCGCGGTGTCAATGATGACCCGCTGATCATGCGTGAACTCATGCACAAACTGCTGCGCATCCGGGTAAGGCCCTATTATCTGTTCCAGGGGGACATGACCCGCGGCACCAATCATTTCCGCACCTCAATCGCCAAGGGCAAGGAGATCATGAAATCCCTGATAGGGTATACCTCAGGTCTTGCCGTACCGATGTATGCCCTGGATGCCCCCGGAGGAGGCGGTAAAATTCCCTTGATGCCGGATTATATCACCACTGATGGAGAACGGCTGGTCTTTACCAATTACCGTGGGAAAACCTGTTTTTACGAAAGCGTCAGGTAAGGGCGGGTTGTTGCAGGGAGCATGCAACAATTACGCTGCCCATTTTGGTGGAACCCGGATGCCGTCGCTGATGTTTGTTTGTATTTGCTGAACGAGTATGTTATTTTCGCCGGTCGTTAAACCTGATTGCAGATCCGCGATCAGGCTGGCCGGTTCGCTGAGGGAGAAAAGATCGACATGGACAATGTCATGGACAAGAGACAATCAGGGTATAGCGCTTATATTATTCTGGGGCTGGCGGCATTGCTGCTTGCGCTGTGGTCCCTGGGTTATAGGGGGCTGTGGGCATCCGAGGGGCGCTGGGCCGAGGTGACCCGGGAGATGCTGCTCAGCGGGGATTTTTTCCATCCCAACATCAACGGAGAGCCCTATTTCGACAAGCCGCTGCTGACCTACTGGCTGGTTGCTGCCATATCCCTGGTCACCGGAAATCTCGATGAATGGGCCGTCCGCCTCCCCAGCGCGCTTTCGCTGCTGGTTGCCGTGGCGATCACGGTCTGGCTGGGCCTGCGGTTATGGTCCCGCCAGGTCGGCCTGACCGCCGGCTGGTTTCTGCTGGGCACCTACAGTATCCTGTTCTGGTCCCGCACCGGCGTCGCCGATGTGGAGAATCTGGCCGTTATCCTGCTGGCCGTGGCCTGGTATTGGGCCTGGCGCGACCGTCCGAATTTCTTCTCTTTTCTGGTTTTTTATCTGATCCTCTTCATCGGCGCCCAGTTGAAGGGGCTGACTGCCGTGGTGGTGCCCATTGCCGCCCTGCTGCCTGATGTGGTGCGCGAGAGGCGCTGGCGGAGCTATCTGACGGTTTCCCACGTTCTTGCCCTGGTTCTTGGCAGTCTCTTTTATCTGGGGCCGTTTTTCTACGCCTCCATGACCAGGCCGGATTACCAGTCAAGCGGTCTGGCCCTGGTATTCCAGGAGAACATCCAGCGTTACTTCGATCCCATTGATCATGTGCAGCCCTTCTATATCTATTTTTACGAGGTACCCATTCTTCTGCTCCCCTGGGTTCCCCTGTTCGCCGGGGCACTGATCGCTGCCTTGATCCGCTGGAAGCATCTGGATGCCCATACCCGCTGGCTGATCAAGGCCGTGGCCATGATCTTTCTTTTTTTCAGCGCCTCGGGCTCCCGCCGCAGCTACTATATCCTGCCCATCGTGCCGTTCTGCGCCCTCTGGCTGGCCTTGTATGTCGGTAATGCCGGCGGTTATGAACCCCTGTCCAGGCATGCTTTTAGCCGTTTCCTGCGTCGCTTGCAGCTTTTGCTGATGTACCTTTTGGCCTTGGTCGAACTTGCCAGCCCGCTCATCGGTCCGCTGGTTGCGGCAAAAACCGGTTTTGTCTTCCCTCCCGGCCTGCAATTGGCGGCCGTGGTCACCGGTCTTGCGACCCTCTGCGTGTTGGTTATTGACTGGAAAAGGCCTGCATGGCTGCCCCGATTTACCGGAACCCCCTCAGGTTTCGCCGGTTTACTGGTGGCAACCACCGTTCTGCTGGGTGGATATTTCTGCTGGCAGACCGTTCCTCTGGAGTCTTACCGGACCGAACGGTCGTTTGCCCTGCAGCTGAAAAATAAGCTTGGCGATCTGCCCCCTGAGCGACTCGTTTTTTATGAGAAGCCCGAACCAAACGTGCTGTTCTATCTTGATCTGCCAAGGCCGGCGAAACTCCTTGAAAATTCTGAGGAGGCGCAGGATTTTTTTGCTAAAGCCCCGGATGAGTATTTCCTGGTGATCAGGCGTAAAACCGTTGAATCTCTGTCCACGACTCTGCCACAACTTGCCAGGCGTCAACCCAGCTTTGCTGAAGAGACTTTCACCTGGCAGAAGCCTTCAAAGAAACTGGTCGCTTATCATTTCGGCGGGCAATAACCGTTTTTGATTTTGAGGTAAAAAATTGTCCGGGCCGAGTAAGGTGCCCGAGAAATTTTTTTATGATTTTTTAGGGTGGGCCTTCCCTGTCTGATGAAATGGCTTCAGCAGAGTTATTGAAAACAATTATTGTCGATTCATTTTCCGGTCAAAATTCTTTTGACATTCTGATCTTAAGGGCTATAATAAGCATGTTACGCGAGCTATAAAATTCAGGGTGGGCTGAAGTGCTTGAAAAGCGTTTCTCCGTCAACAGACCAGCCCTCGCCCCTGGATTTTTTTCTAAAATCTGTAAAAAGGTTTATAAATGGACGACCCTAGCCCTGGTAGGCATAAATTGCTGGCAGCAAGGCCAAAAGCTGACCGACTGCAGTGGTGCAATGCGAAAGGAGCCTGGGTGTCAATTATGATTTCCTGATCCCCATCGTTTCCAACGGTTCCTCTCCAGTCAGTTTTTTTTGATACTATCCAGACTGGAGGTGAACAATGACCACTCCTGAATATGCGCAAGATCTGCGCACCCTTCTTCTTAGCGGCGAGGCAGAAATTCGTCGCGATCTCTGTGCAGAGCTTCCCGAGGCAACACTTGCCGAGATTCTGACAGGCCAGTCTCCCCAGTCTGTCTGGGAGTTGCTCTCCCTAATGCGGCCATGGAAACGGGCTGCGGTTTTCGGTTACTTCAATCTCGATTTCCAGGTATATCTTACCGAGAATATCAACAAGGACGAGTTGGCCGACCTGCTTACCGAGATGTCGGCTGACGAGCGGGTCGATCTGTTCAAGCGATTACCCGAAGATGCCAAGGCGTCGGTTTTTCCTCTCCTGGCAAAAGCTGAACGGGAAGATATCCGCAAACTCAGTTCATATGAAGAAAACATGGCCGGATCGGTCATGACCTCGGAATATGTGACGCTCACCCCTGATCTCACCGTTACCGAGGCACTGGAAAAGCTCCGCCTGCAATGGCCTGGCAAGGAAACCATCTATTACGTTTATGTCATCGGCGAAGACAGACGGTTGCTCGGCTTTGTCTCCCTGCGTAAACTTATTCTGGCAAAACCCTCCGCCTACGTGGGCGATATCATGAAAGCCGAGGTCATTTATATCCGTGCTGTTGATCCTCGGGAAAAGGCGGCTGATCTCATAGCCAAGTATGATCTCATTGCCCTTCCCGTGGTCAACGGCGGGGCTTCCCTGATCGGCATCATCACCCATGATGATGCGCTTGACGTTGTTACCGAAGAGGCCACCGAAGATATGCTGCGCATGGCCAGCACCGACTCGGAAGAATATGAAAATTCCTCCATTTTGCAGAGTATTCGCCTGCGCAGTCCGTGGTTGACCCTCAATCTTGCTACTGCCATGCTGTCTTCGTTTACAGTCAGCCGCTTTCAGGATACCATATCCAGTTACGTCATGCTGGCCGCCCTCATGCCGATTATCGCCGGACTCGGCGGCAATGCCGGAACCCAGACCCTGGCGGTAACCGTGCGCGGTATAGCCCTGGGCAAGATACCGGTCGGCCGCGGCCGGAAAATCATTATGCGGGAAGCGAGTGTGGGGTTGCTTAATGGCGCCATTATCGGCCTGCTTGTCGGCGCCATCGCCTTTTTTGTTTTTCATAAACCGTGGCTGGGGTTGATCATGCTTCTTGCCATGGTCTGTAATCTCATCATCGCGGGTCTGCTCGGTTCAGCCATCCCATTGGCCCTCAAGGCATTAAAACTTGATCCTGCCCTCGGTTCCAGTATTTTTATCACGGCTGCCACCGATATCAGCGGGTTTTTCGTTTTCCTGAGCCTTGCCACGCTGATGATGCCCCTCTTGCAGTAGGAGAAAAATTATACTATCTCTTTGGGGTGCCAAATTTTTCAAGGCGCCCTCAGGAGTATCTAATCTGCTATGAAAAAACGTTTTTCTTTTCCGGTAATCTGGTTTCCGATCATTTTTTTTGGCCTGGTTGTCATAACCGGAGCCATCGCTCTGCACCAGCCTCAGTGCAGCCAGGAAGGGAAGCAGTTGCCTTTGATCGATGCGCTTTTCACCGCCACATCCGCCACCTGTGTTACCGGCCTCGCCGTGGTGGATACCGGCACCTATTTCAATCGTCTGGGACATTCCGTTATTCTGATTCTCATTCAGCTTGGCGGCCTGGGGATTATGACCTTCAGCGCTCTGGCCTTTTATCTCTGGCGCCACAAGGTTTCCATGACTGACAGAATCATTATCGGCCAGGGTCTGCTGCATGACAAAAGCTTTCATCTCGGTCATTTTCTCGTGCAGATTATGCTGTGGACATTTTCCATCGAGATTATCGGGGCGATTCTGCTCTATCTCCGCAGTCCACGCTTTTTCCACCCCTTTTCCGCCCTTTTTCATTCCGTTTCCGCCTTCTGCAATGCCGGCTTTGCCCTTTTCAATGATAGTCTCATGGCCTGGCGGGGTGATTTTATGGTTAATATCGTCATCATGGCCCTGATTATCCTTGGCGGTATCGGTTTTTCCGTGCTGGTGGAGCTTGGCAGCTGGTCCGGAAAACGGCTGCGTAAGCAATCGGTCAGACCGATTACCTGGTATTGCCGGGTGGTCATCAAAACATCACTGGCCCTGATTGTGATTGGCGGTCTCTGCATCTATCTTGTCGAGTACATCGGCAAAGTGCAGCAGATGCCCCTCACCGATGCCGCTCTGTCTTCTTTCTTTCAGTCGGTTACCTGCCGCACGGCCGGGTTTAACACGCTGGACATCGGCCGGATGACAAACGTCTCCCTCCTTTTCATGCTGATTCTCATGTTTATCGGCGGAGCCCCCGGTTCCTGTGCCGGCGGGATCAAGGTGACCACGTTCCGGGTTCTTACCGCCTTTTTATGGGCACAGATATTCAGACGAAAACAGGCGGTGGTGCAAGGGTACGGCATTGAAGAGGAGACCATGAATAAGGCCTTTACCTTGTTGATTTTTGCCGTGGCTATTATTTTTTGCGCTACAATTCTGCTTAATTTGACCGAGGGAGGGGGGGCTTCCCATCAGAGTATCAGGGGATTGTTCCTGGACGCACTTTTTGAAGCGACCTCTGCCTTTGGTACTGTGGGGTTGACCACCGGCCTGACACCCAAACTTTCCATTGCAGGAAAATACATTGTGATTATGCTGATGTTTATCGGCCGACTCGGACCGCTCATCTTTCTGGATGCCATGCACATTTTTTACCGGCAACGTTTTTACACCCATCCGGAAGAGAAAATGATGATCGGCTGATGAATCCGGTTGCAGGTATTCCGGCACATCAAGGGAATCCCGGAGCGCGATACAGTGAGGAAAAGTCAAAAATGAAGATGAGTGTGTCAGATATTGGTATTATCGGCCTGGGCAAGTTCGGCTTGCAGTTCGGGCAGACCCTGGTCGAACTCGGCCGGAAGGTCATCGGGGTTGATGCCAACCCGGAAAATATCAAAAAGGCCCAGCATATCATTCCCTATGTCTACCAGGCTGATGCTGCGGACAAGGAAGCCCTGCAGCAGCTTGGTTTTGGCGACATGAGCCATGTCCTGGTCAGTGTGGGCGATTCCATCGCCGCCAGTTCGATGATCTCTATGTATCTCAAGGAACTCGGTGTGCCCCAGGTCTGGGTGAAGGCGACCAACAGTGACCATCAGAAACTGCTGCTCAAAATCGGGGTTGACGAAGTTTTCATACCGGAACACCTGGCAGCCAGGCAACTCGCCAACCGTGTGGCCATGCCCGGCTTCATCAGCGAACTGCCGTTTGCCCATGATATGTCGATTAAGGAACTGATAGTCCGGCGTTGGGCCGGCAAAACGCTGCGCAATATCGACCTGACCAACCGCTTCAATGTCCAGGTCATTTCCATCAAAAAAAACGGAGATCAGAAATTTTCCTTTATTCCCAAGGCTGATCTTATGCTTGAAGCCGATGACACGCTGATGGTTATCGGCTACAATGTGGCCCTGGCAAAGCTTGACCCCTGATACAGACGAAAATTCCCCCTCCTATCCGGATCTCTGTCACCTGAAAAGGGTTGCTGATGATGGAGATTTATAAAAGGCTTACGCATCGTTACAAGGTATATCATGCTAATGAAATCAACGCGAATCAGATTTTTTCACTCTCTTCTTCTGACCTTTTTTCTTGTTTTTCTGTCCGGCGGTAAACCGGCTGATGCCGGGACGCAGGTGGTGACGATCACCATGCCAGCGGAAATTCTGCGGCAGACGATCAGCGACGCCCTGCCCCTGCCCATTGAAACGCAGAACCATTATATGGAAGGGAGCATTGTCTTCGAGTCTCTGGAAAAACTGCAGATAAATGAAAAATCAATCTTTCTGCAGGGAGTTGTCCTGGGCCAGGATATTGTGATGAATACCAAAATCGCCGGCCAGAATATTAAGATGGAACTAGGGAATGTCAAGCTGCCTGTGACATGCGAGCTTTTCCTCCGTTTCGATAAACAGCAGAAGATTCTTTTTGTCACTCCGGTTTTCCCCAAAGCGGGGGAAAATGACAATGTTGACTCGTCTGGCATCCTGCAGCCGTTGCTGTCCTCTCTTGGCGGCAAAGAATACCCGGTTTCGTTAGATTCCATGGAGCCGTTTCTGTTCAAAGTGGGCACCCGCAATATTCCCGTCAGGCTGCTGCCTGATGATATTCAGACAATGAAAGGGACAATGGTGATCAAGATGGTACCAAGGGTCTATAAATCCCATTGAGATATTGGCTGCACAGACGATGCGAGGTAGGGCAGGGAAGGGGACGGCTCTCTTACCAATAAAAATCCCGGGGCAAAAACGGTTTTCGTTGTCTTTGTCCCGGGTGATATGATGCCGCTGCAGCTCCAGTCGTTATCGTTCTCTCCCTGACCGGGGATGCGTGGTTCGGTGTCCGGCAGCGGTGCATCTTTGGCGATTTTCCGCCATTTACTCAGAGCAGTATGCCGTTCTGCTGAAAAAAGCGGCTCTCTGTTACAGGCTGATCACGGTGCTGTTGCAGGCCATTTCGATCATCTTTGCCGCGGTTCCCATCTGGGCGCCTTGAATGAGATCAGCCTCTGAGATTTGCCTGGATTTGGCGCAGGGGGTGCAGGCATAAATCGGGACTTCATACTCCTGGAGATAGGCCAGCAGGTCATCGGCAACATCACCGGTGGCGGCCTTGAGATTGTCGGCAATGCCTTTTTTGGCGATGTAGACGGCCTCATCAAGCAGGAAGACGGCCACATTCTTGCCGTTTTCCTTCGCGACCTTAGCGAGATGGATAGCCCGAGTGGAGCGATTGGGGTTGTCTGTGCCGCAGGATAGGATGATCAATACGTTGTCATTCATTTTGTTTTACCTCTATTGGTTAAATTTTAGGGATATATGAAACAGCTTAACTTGTTAAATGGCGATATCTGAAAAACAGCAAAGGCAGGCACGTACAAACACCTGTCCGGATTATCATTGCGCCAAGCGCCTGAGGATGCAGCATAATCGGTGAAAAGGATCTTCGTCGATATATATGTGAAAAAATGCAAAATTGTCAAATGGTTCTCTTTCTGCTCCGGACATTTATCGGAAAGATTGACAGCGGGAAGGTGTTTGTCTATATTGCGGGCTGAGCGGGTTCCCGCTTTTTTACTTTGCTGAAATTTTATCTACCGACCCTTTTGATTTGCTTCCCGGTCTGAGATCCAAAGGGAGGGTCAGCTGAAACGGCCTATCTCTTAGAGATCTCACTTATCTCAATTTTCCCGTAAACATTTATGCAACAACCATTACCATTTAATGCACCATCGGAACAGACCATGATCGTCAGGAGTTTTTTGCTTGTCTGCACAATTTTGCTCTGCCTGCTTAACACACCCTCGAGGTTGTCGGCAGCCACCACGATTGAAGTGCCGCTCACGTTGCGAACAGCTCTGCTGCAGCACTCAATCGTCAAGTATCTGAATCCTCAGATCGACGAGCCCGCGGTTCTTTTTCAGGAAGGGCCTTACCGTTATCTGCATTCTGACCAGCCGCGACTGTATATCCGTGCCGACAGGCCGCACTTCTCAACCCGCATTTTCGCTAATCTGGGGTTCAAGTTTCTGGGGATATGGCCTGTGGCCTTGAAGTGGAGTGGTTCCATCGACATGACTCTTTCCCCCTACGTGGATGAGAAGTGGCAGCTGCGCTATCATATCGTTGATTCGGTTATTTATGATAATGCCGGTGCCAAACCAATGATAACAGGCCTGGTCTGGAAACTTGCCAAACATTATCTCCATCCCCGGCTGGAGAATTTTTTACTTGATCTCAAGCCACCGCAGCAGGAGATTGTTGCTTTCCTCAGGGCCTGTGCGTCACCTGCAGAGATGGACCAGGTTAATGCCGCCTTGAATTCCATCGTCGCCGGCCCGCTTCGCATTGACGCCCAGGGCATCGTGGTGCCGTTGCTGCTCACCGTCCCGGACAGTCCGCCTGTTGACGAGACGCCTTTGTCTGCCGAGGCACCGCTTGACTCTGCCGAGATTGAGAGTTTTCAGAAGGTGCTGGAGCCCTGGGATGCATTCCTTGTTTTTGTCATCAAGAGCGCCGGGACCGATTTTGTCGATGCAAAAATGCGCGAGCAGCTTTTTGATCTTCTCATTACCAGCCGGTATCAGCTGCTGCCGATTCTGGCCGGGGAGGTGTCTCCGGAGACCGGTGATCCGATGCGAACCCTGTTTGTCGATGCCTGGCGTCAGCTGCGATCGATCATAGAAGATGCCGAAGAGCGTGGCCTGATTCAGGAGCAGCCGCTTCGTTACATGACTTTTGTCAACGCCGGCGATGCCCTGCTTGCCTTGGATGCCGCGGCACCTAGACTCGGCATGCAGATCACCACGGATGGCCTGCGCCACCTGGCCCGGACGCTGCAGCCGGCAGGAACCGCAGATCCTCTCTATTTTGACTGGCAAGTCGATCCCGTCCTGCGTGAACTTTTCCAATTTGCCCCCGAACCAGCCCCTGAACCTGTCCCGGATGCTGATCCGGCACAATCCCCGCCACCGCTCAGCCAGCGTCTTTGGGACTTTCTTTTGCCAATGGTTTATGCCGAAGAGGTTCCCATGAGCCGGTCACTGGATCGCTGGCTTCCTCGTTCCGAAGAACTGGAGCAATACCGGCAGCAGATTGGAGTGTTACTGCAAGCTGCTGCGGATGAGGAGATAAAACGAAGCAATCTCGATCCTCTCTATACAGAGATTTTTCAGCATCTGGTGCCGTCCACCGCCCTGATTGAAAGCTGCTGGCGACAGTTCGTGGCAGATGGAGATCAGGTCACCTACCTGCGTTCCTCTGCCGGCAGCATCGGTATCATGCAGATCAACCAACATGTCTGGCGCGGTTTTTATAACCTGGAGCGGCTGCGCTGGGAGATTCCCTACAACATTCGGGCCGGTTCCCAGATTCTCATGCGCTATCTCACTCAATACGGCGTGACCGTTGCCGCTAAAAATGGCGACCCCGGTTACTACGTGCCACGCTCAACCTACTCGGTGTATAACGCCGGTCCCCGCGCTGCCCGACGTTTCATGAAGAAAGACAGCACCTCCAGAGAGAAACGGGTTGATGAAAGGTTCTGGACGATCTATCAGGGCATTGAGGCAGGAGGAACAGTAGACCTATCCGTCTGCGATATCTCTCTTGTCGAGTCTCCGTAAGGCAAGTTTTCTCCTTTTAAGAGGGGATTCGAGCCGGGCGTGGGTTTGCGTAGTTGCGCTGCCCATGCCCGAAATGCTTTCCCGCCTTCTTTTTTTCTTCGATACGCTGTGATTTTTCTTCCTGAATTAAGCCAACAAATCTGTGGAGAATAGTTGTCGTCGAACAGAGTTGTGTTTTCCGGAATATCCGTTTTTCCGGGAAAATGGACAAAAATATCCATTAAAATGAATGTGAATTCAAACATTGGTTAAATTCGACAATCACGTTGAGTAATTGTATTTTGTAACATTCTGAAATCATATAAGTTTTTTTATGTGTATCAGAATTTGTATCAATGGCTTTTGATTTGCATAAAGAAACAATAGCATTTTGTCTAAAAAATGATGATGAAATTGAGAAAATGAAATTGAGGAGGAGAAACATGAATCGTTGTATCACAGGAGCAGCTTTTCTTTTATTTACCGGAATGCTTTACTCCCCGGCCCAGGCCACCCATATTCAGTACGTTGATCTTGCAGATACAAGTAATGCAAACATTAATTACAATTCCACCACACCCGACACATGGACTTGGACATTTGACCTAACAACCGACACCATGGCCCTATGGGAGATTGATACACCGACTTCCACAACCGGCGGTCCAACTCCCGATGTCACTACGGCGGATTACTTGGGTTCCTACGATCCGCTTTCCGCTCTCCACTATGTGACGCTACGAATAGACCCGAAAAATGTTTCCGGTATCCTTACGTCGGAGTTCATACAACTGGAAGTAAACGGCGTAGAAATAGATGACTGGGCAAACCCCATTTCCCTTTATGACTGGGGAGTTCCAGGTGACCCGGTCTCTGATGAGTACGGTATAGTCGCCAATGATTATGCAATCACAGTAACCCTGACCGGACTAGCAGCTTTGGGGAACAAGACCATTGACATCACCAACGTTAACCTCGAAGGGTGTTTTGACGTTGCCAGCCCGGTTCCGGAACCTGCCACTATGCTGCTTTTTGGCACCGGGCTTGCCGGCGTTGCCGGGTATGCCAGGAAAAAATCGAAGAAGGGTTGATGTAACCCACATTGAATTAATGATCTTTTCACATAATCCGTAACCGGATCAAAAAAAAGGGGATGCTGCCAGGCAAGCCCCTTTTTTTGTAAAAAATACCCGCATGGGAAAATATCCCCTGTGGCAGTTCAAGTTCCATCTATTTACCCAGGCTGCTCATGATACCCCGGACTGCGGCGGGAATATCTGCGGGTAAGACGATAATTTTTGCGTTTTCCGAGGTGGACATGGTCTTGAGCGCCTCAATATATTTTTCCCCCAGCAGAAACATGACCGGCAGTTCGTTGTTCTGGATCGACTGAGTAACCATTTCAATAGCTGTCCGGTTGGCCTCGGCCAGGACGATCTTTGCCTGGGCGTCACGTTTGGAGGCCTCAAAACGTCCGTCGGCCTCCAGGATGGCCGCGCTTTTTTCACCTTCGGCCCGGGTTACGGTGGCCCGGCGCTGTCTTTCGGCGGCAGCCTGTTCTTCCATCGCCTTCTGCATGGTCTGGGAAGGGTTGATGTCCTGAATCTCCACGGTTTTTAGGGTGATGCCCCAGTCGGCGATATCGTCTGCAATGGCTGCCTTGAGTTTTGCCTTGATCTGATCCCTGGACGACAGGGCGTCATCAAGGTCCATCTCCCCGACGATTGCCCGCAGGGAGGTCTGGACCAGGGTTCGGATCGCCAGGGCATAGTCCTCCACGCCATAGACCGCCTTTTCAGGTGATACCAGATTAATATAAGCCACCGCATTGGCGATGATAACCGCATTGTCTCTGGTGATCACCTCCTGGGAAGGAATGTCAAGCACGATATCCTTTGTTGTCACCTTGTGGGCAACGGTGTCGATATAGGGAATGATGAGGTTCAGCCCCGGGCCGAGGGTCTTATGGAATTTGCCCAGCCTCTGCACCACATGTTTGGACCCCTGGGGCACGATGCGGACCCCGAGAGCGATGGTGATGATGACCAGAATCACGAAAACAAAAACAACGGCAACTTCAGGCATGCTTTCCTCCATTTTGGAACTTAGGAGCTGTAAAATAATAACATGGCCACTTAGCTTCCAGTGGGGACGATTGAATAATTCCACTCGCCATGAAAATCTTCACGCAAGATACGTATAGTTTCGAGTTCTTCGTCGGTTACTTTGATACCCGTCGGATAT
>JAHILF010000157.1 GCA_018897105.1 Pseudomonadota bacterium | reverse complement strand
CGTGGAACACGGCTGCGCCTCTTATCTTGTTGAGTTTACAGCCTTATTGTAACCCATTATAGGTTTTGAGGCAACATAAAACGTTAGCTTTATTTTGTAAAATCAACAAGTTAAGAAAAAATGCTTTTTACGAGACCATCAGCACTTTACCGGTTAAAAAGTCCGACTCAAGAGAAGATGCCCCGGTCAGCCCGCTCTCCTCGTCCACCGTGAAGAGGAGCTCAAGCGGGGGATGAGCGAGATCCTTTTGCTCGGCCAGGGTCATGGCCAGGGCCAGGCCCGCGCCGTTGTCCGCGCCCAGGGTGGTCTCCGCGGCCTGCAGCCATTCTCCCTCGATAAGCAGCTCCAGCGGGTCAATGGTAAAATCATGGCTGCTGTCCAGATTTTTCTCGCAGACCATATCCATGTGCCCCTGCAGGACAATGACCGGAGCCTGCTCCTGCCCCGGGCTGGCAGGCACGGTGACCAGCAGGTTGCCCGCCGCATCGGTCCTGCTGGAAAAACCGTTTATCCTTGCCCAGTCCTGGAGAAACTCCCGCACCTGTTCCTCGTGGCCGGAACAGCGGGGTATCCTGCTCAACTCTCTGAAGTGATCCACTACTGCATGCATGGAAAGTCTCCTGAAATTGATTGTGTTTTGGGGATGAAAATTTACCACAGAGAGCACAGAGCGACAGAGCTGACTAACTATAATAAAAAATTTCTCTCTGTGATCTCTGTGTGCTCTGTGGTGAAAATACTTACGAGCCCATCAATTTTTCTTAGCGTCTTTTTTGAGGTATTTGGCCTCGATATTGGCCTGGATGAGCCAGTCACCCTGTGCTCTGGCGGGCAGGATTTTATTCATTTCCGCGGCAATCTCGGCGGGATCGATCTTTGCCGCGGTAAGCGCTTTGGCCATCCGGTCAAAGAGGGTGATGTAGCCTTTCATGTCGGCCACATCCTTTTTGCTCGACAGCGGGCCGTGGCCGGGGATGATTTTGTCGGCATCAAGGGCGGCCAGGAAGTCAAGGGTCTGCTGCCAGCCCGTGATGTCGCCGTCGCCAATGTAGGGATGAAAATCGGTGAACAGGACATCGCCTGCAAAAACCACTTTCTCGCCGGGCAGATAAACCAGAATGCTTCCCTTGGAATGGGAAGGAGCGACATGGATGAGTTCCACTTCCAGGTCGCCCAGATGAAGCTGCAGTCGGTCGGTAAAGGTGATGTCCGGATAGGTGATTTCCGTGCCTGCCATGTCTTCGGCGGTGAGACCGTAATTTTTGGCATTGGCCAGTACCTCCGCAGCCTTATGCTCCATTTCGTCCCGGCATGCCGCATGGGCGATAATCACGGCGCCCTGCCCGGCAAACTCCCCGTTGCCGAAGGCATGATCAAGATGATAGTGGGTATCGATGACGTAGCTGATCGGCTTGTCGGAAATTTCCCGGATATCCCGGAGAAAGCGCTGCGCCTCCCTGGCCGAGACCAGGGTGTCGATGACCACAATGGAGTCCGGGCCGATGATGATGCCGGCATTGGCCCCGAAACTGTTGGCCCGGGAGGCCTCTTTGACGTCAACATAGGCGTAGACATGGTCCGAGATGCGCGTCAGGCCGTTGCCGGCGTGGGCTGCATGGGACAGGAATAAGCAACAGCAAACCGTAATCCAGCCGCATAATGATCTCTTCATTTCAATACAATGCCTCCTTGTCGTAATGAAAATATGTCGGGAATACTTTGTTATTTCGAAAAATAGTCATGGATGGTGAAACTGGCCCACCCGGCAAAACAAGGTCATTCTATCACCAATATTTTGTCAAACAAATCACTCTTAGTAAAAAATCGCTGTATAATCAAGCAACATCTCAGCTTGCGGTTTTGCCGGAACGGTTGAGCTTGCCGAAGGATCTCAAAGGTGATGTTGTCAAGTTTACGCTTATCATTACCTGATGTTATGATATCGAGTTACAAGCGATGCATATACCTGATATTTCGTTGCCAAGTTTGTCAGGCTGGAGTAGATATCAGGAAACTAGATAATAACTTGTTATGCCAGTGGATATATTCAATATGATATTGAATGTGCGGGCAGGAGGATATGAAAAGGATTGGAAATGTTTGCGTGGAATCAATTCTTACGAACCACTACAACTCGCAGCCTTTACCTTCTTGGGGCTGGAGCTTCGGCCCCTGAGATATCCCGAGGTGCTCAGTTGTCAAAAGAGGTAAGGAGATTGTTTTGGGAGAATGGAGTCTTCCCGGCATCGGCCCAACCAACCAGTTCGCTGAAATCAGCAATTCTAAAAGAGAGTACGGGATTTCAGCAAGACGATTGCTTCATTACACAGAGAGAGCTTGATGATTTGACCCCACCGGAATTTATGGAGGTGGCGGTTGCACAACTGCTGACTCGGAAAGAAAGAATCTGTCCTGTGCAGTACCAAATTTTCGATCTATTCTATCCTTCATTTATATTCAATTTTAATGTGGACAACTTGGCGGATTGCATTCATTGGAAGCACGAAGCTCACTATCCACATCTTAAAATAGAACCTCTGATTGCTCACGCTGAATTCATGCAGAAAGCTCTCACTTGGTTGGCAATTCCTGCATGTGTTGCCGAATATTTCCCGTACTGGAGGCCAGTGCCTGAGAGCCCATTTATCACTTCAACGGAACCCTATCAAGCACGTTATCGTCGTCTAAAGGACGTGTTCTCGACTATCCGTAATGTATGTCTTATCGGCTACTCGTTTGGGGCATGGGGAGGAGGCATCGATGATGCAGAATCCTTTGAGATGCTTACAGATCTGCTGAGATGGCAACCCAAGCCTGTACTCGTCGTGAATCCGGAACCTTACAACTTAATCTACCTACTCGAAGGTTCAATCAAACAGAAAGTATTTGGTTTGCCTTGTAAATGGAATATCCTATCGAAATTTATAGCCACTGGACTTTTTCACAAAACCTACTTGGCATCTGCTGGGTCAATAAAACGATTCACTTACTCCTTTTTAAGATTCGACGAATTCATGTCAGAATATAACGAAAGGATGTTGGAATACGATCGATCCGATGTTGATACGGTATTGCGACAGGGCTTTAAAATGTATCAATACTGAAGGTTGCATAACCATGCTCTTTCAGTGGATCGCAAAAAAACCGCGTCCGCTGAAGAGCTGTAGCACAAGCATAAAAGCCGCTTGCCCTACAGCCTGCGATGCTCGAGGCTCAACAGCGGCGTTATGTGTCTTGAGGTAAGAAATGAATTACTCTTAAATAACGACAATTTGCTAATTCAGAGCTATTTCACGACAGCTCTGCTGGTAGAACTCAAGAATGCTAATTTTCTCGACAGCGATTACTCAATGTCATTAACTTAAAGAATTGGTTTGTAGTTTAACGAATATTTTCGTTGTGATCGTTTATGGTTACGCAGATATTTTCGGCCTGGCCTGACCGGTTCGATTGCCGAGGCAATTGTTGTCAGCAGATTGAATAT
>JAHILF010000156.1 GCA_018897105.1 Pseudomonadota bacterium | reverse complement strand
TTGGTGACAGTCAGTGGTTGGCTGAGCTGCTGCGTTATGGACTGGTGAAAGGAAGCTTTATTCCCCCAAAAGAAATTCGCCAGTGGCGAGACTTGACAATGCAAAGAAAACAATACGTTCTTACTGAGGCGGATTTCAGAAGACGTGTCCAAAAACTCTTTGAGTCAGTCAATATCAAAATTGACTCTATCGTTTCCGACCTTTTTGGTGTTAACTGACACCATCACGATTTCTATGACCATGATTGTCGAGGGAGAGGCCAAACGTATGGCCTTTCAGGCCAAAGCCTTTGATTTCAGCGAGGAAGGAATCGGGTTGCTGACGGATTTTCCCCTGAGAATTTCGCAGATCATTGGCTTTGAGGCAGAGTTGGGCAACAGGTCAGGGGTAGTGGAATGGAGCTCGATGGTTGACGAGCAGACATACCGGGCCGGGGTCAAATTTGCTTGAGCTTCTGCACCCGATCATTTCAGGTCGTATTTTTTCACCTGGTAGCGCAGGGTGTCATAGGAAATATTGAGCAGTTTTGCCGCTTTGGTCTGGTTGCCGCCAACCCGTTCCAGGGCCTGTCTGATTAGATCCTTTTCCACTTCTTCAAGGGAGATGCCTTCCTCCGGCAGGTTGATGTGTTTCGCTTCCTGTAGTTCGCCGCGAGAAAATCCTCCGGTCAGTTCCGCCGGCAGATTCTCTGGCTTGATAATTTCCAGAGTTTCCAGGACAACACATCGTTCAATGACATTTTTCAGCTCGCGGATGTTGCCCGGCCATTCATAACCGCTGAGCGCGGTCAGTGCATCGGCCGAGAAGCCTCTGACGTTTTTGTTGTATTTATGGGAAAAGTGCGACAGGAAATGTTCGGCCAGCAGCGGGATGTCATCGCGTCTTTCGCGCAGAGGGGGCAGGTGCAGGGCAAAGGTGTTCAGGCGGAAGAAAAGGTCCTCGCGGAACTCCTTGTTGAACACGGCGGCCTTGAGCTCCTTGTTGGTGGTGGCAATTACCGTCACATCAATGGGCAGATCAATTCTGCCGCCCAGCCGGCGAACCTGTCGTTCCTCCAGAACGCGAAGAAATTTACTCTGCAGATTATGCCGCATGTCGCCGATTTCGTCCAGCAGAATGGTGCCGCCGTTGGCCAGCTCAAACATGCCTTTCTGGTCTGCCTTGGCGTCGGTAAAAGCCCCTTTGGCATGGCCGAACAACTCGCTTTCAATGAGGTTTTCCGGCAGGGCGGTACAGTTTACCGAAATAAACGGCGCGAATTCGCTTTCATCGCCCTGGCGCAGATGCCGCCAGTTATGGATATAACGGGCCAGCACCTCTTTACCGGTACCTGATTCACCGGTAATAAGGACGGTCTGGGCCTTTGCCTCGGCTATTTTTTGCGATTTCCCAATAATTGCCTGCATGACCGGCGATTTGCCCACCATGCTGTGCGCCTGGGAGGCTGTACCGGTTTTGCGCAGGTAATTGAGTTCCTCCCGCAGTTTTGTTTTTTCTAGAATTGAGGCGATGACGATCTTCACCTCATCGATGTTGAAGGGTTTGGTGAGATAGTCGGCAGCGCCCAGCTTCATTGCCCTGATCGCCGACTCGGCGGTATCATCGGCGGTCAGCATCACCACCTCGGTGTCAAGTTTCTCCTTCTTGATGTCGGCAAGGATATCAAGACCGGTCCGGTCTTCTTCCAGATGGATATCAAGCAGGATCAGATCCGGATGCCATGAAGCGATTTTATCGATGACATCGTCGGCGTTGGTCTGGATCTTGGTCTCATACCCTTCTTTTTTTAATGACCTGGCCAGCATGGAGATGATGAGTTCCTCATCATCGATCAGGAAAATTCTGCCGCGATTTTTCATTGTGTAATACCTTGGATCTGTTGTTTTTCCGGTATGGTTATGTAGAAGGTTGTCCCTTCTCCAGGCGTACTGGAGACATGTATGGTGCCGTGATGCAGTTCAATAAGCCGTTTGCAGATTGCCAACCCCAGGCCGGTGCCCTTGGGTTTGGTGGTGAAAAATGGATTGAATATCTTGTTCATGTTCTCCGGGCTCATTCCCTTGCCGGTATCGGTTATGCAAATCTGCACGATGTGGTTCGACTCTTTTCTCGTGGTAATGGTGATGGTCCCCTTAGTAGGTATGGCATCAATGGCGTTGAGCATGAGGTTAAGAAATACCTGCTGTATCTGGGCATGGTCAGCGATAATTGGCGGTAATTCGGGACTGAAGTCTTTGACAATCTCGATCTCCTTGATCATTTTTGCAGTGTTGGTCGGGTTGATCAATGAATAGCTGGCGGATTTGATTGTTGTGTCAAGTAACTGATGCAGATCAAGTAGTACAGTCTCCGGTTCAGGAGGACGGGCATAGCTGAGCAGGCTTTTAAGCAGCGTCTCGATGCGGTAAATTTCGTTAATGATCCGCAGAAAAACTTCCCTGTCTTCCTGTTCCAGGGTCAGCTCATTGGCCAGCACCTCAATGGAAACCTTGATGCCTGCCAGGGGATTTTTTACTTCATGGGCTAGGCCGGCGGCAAGTTCGCCGACCACGGCCAGCCTCTCCGTCTGTTGCATGCGCATGCACTGGTCTTTCAGAGAGCTGGCCATATCATTAAAAGCCGAGGCAAGTACCTGAAACTCATCAGGTAATTCTTCCTGGACCCGATAGCGCAGATTTCCCTGTTGAATTTTCCTGGTTGCATCGAGCAGGGCATCAACCGAACTGGTAAACTGTTTGAGAAAGAAATAGGCAATCAGGATCAGCAATAAGGGACCTGCGGTGATGAGAAAGAACAGCAGATGTTCGGTCTCGGCAATGCTGTTGCGGGCCCGGGTGATCCTTTTTGAAATTTTCTCCGATGATGTTATGACGATTTTCTCTACCTCGGCCAAGGTTTCTTCCCCCAGGGAAAAAGCGGCATTTCTTTCCTCAGTCAGTCTTTCTGCGTTAGCCCTTATGGTATAAACCCGGCTTAACATTTTTACGTAACTGTCGATTTTCTGCTGAAAGTGATCGAGGCGCTGCCTCACTTCATCATCATCATCATCATGACAGTTGCTGCAGACGTGGGATGCCTTTTCCATCTCTTCCACATGGGCAATAAAGGGATCGATATGCAGGGCATGGGGAGAATCCTTGAGCAGCAGATCGGTCTGTACCACCTTGATTTTATTCTGCAGATCTTTTCTTAAGAATTCAACCTGATGGAGGGTGATGACATTTTCCAGATTGGTGATAACCTCTTCAATGGATCTGGCAATATACATTCCCCCGCCGGAGAAGCAGAAAACAAGAATCAGCAAGGCTATGAAAACTTTCTTTTTCATAAACGCGTCAATGAGCCGGCAGCATCAAAGGGCCTGGGGTAATGGCCTGGTTGCATATTTTTATAAGACATTTACACCGTTAAGCTGGGTAAATATCCCTCATGTTTATAATCTTGTTGAAATTATAAGTAAAATTTCTAGACTAAGGGGACTGAATTTTTTTCGCGGTTTTTGCGAAAATCATTCTGTCCCCGGCTTTGCTGGTAAAAAAAGACTTTTATACGTGTTTATCATTCATTATTATAATCATAAGTTGTCAGATCGAGGCCGATTTTATAAGCATAATCAAATACAGGTGCATAATCGTTATCCGTGGTAGGGATAAATCTTCTGGCGCCGAATTCATGCAGGACCTGCCGGCCTTCAACATCTTGATCCATCTGCAGCAGGGCATTTTTCAACTTTAGTTTGAGAGACTCGCCAAGATCCTTTCTCACGGCCAGGGCATTGGCTGGCACCACCGGTGAAGTTGCAAGTATTTGCAGTTGCTCCTGCACCTTGCTGTCGGTTTGGGCCAAGCGGGAAAAAACCGTATTCTTGGCGGCGCCGATATCCGCCTTACCATTCAGAACGTCGTAAATGGCGTCCTCATGGGTGCCGGTAAAATAGGTCTCACTGAAGTAGGTGTAGTAATCCTCGATGCCGTTTTCCGCGAAATAATGCATGGGCAGGAGCCAACCCGCGGTGGTGGCCTTATCCACAAAGGCAAATCTTTTGCCACGCATATCGGCGGCATTGTGGATGCCACTGTCTTTGCGGACAAAAATCATGCCGTAATAGGTGGAGGTGCCGTCAAGGTATTCCGGCCGTGCCAAGGGCAGCACCTCGAGTTTCCTGATGGCCAGGGCACCGGTAAAGCTGCCGAAAAACGCTGCATCCAGGCCGTTGGCGACAAAATTATCGATAATGTTACCGTAACGGGAGAGAATTGACAGCTCAATTGTTGCGTCTATTTTGCGGGAAAGATAGGCGGCAAGCGGTTCGTATCTTTTTTTTTGCGAGAAGATATCCTGTTCGGTGATCAGGCCTAACTTTAATTTCTCGGTGTGGGTTTTTCCGGGAACATTGTTCGTTTTACTGTTCTGCTGCTCCTCGCAGCCGGTGGCAAGGAGGAAAAAAAGACACAGAGCGAAAAGTATGATAGAATTTTGATATGATTTTCCGGGCATGTTTTTTCCTCATTTGCTGATGGTTGCATGCGTGATACGGATATTCCGACAAAGCCTATCTTTTATTGAGTGCCTCTTTTTTACAATAACGAAGAGTTGCGCTTCTCACAATAACTTAAAAGATCAATTGACCAACATTTTGCCGTGTACATGAATGCAGGAGGTCAACGATGAAAAGTATGCTCCTATCCATATGTTTATTGCTTAGCCTGTTTTTGCAACCATCAACACTGCAGGCAAAATGGAAATTTCCTCCCCTGTCTCCTCCTTACGAATACGGCAATATGCTGATCAATCGAACCTCTGAAGCCAATCAAGTCAAGCCGGTGTTTTTTTCCCACTGGAGTCATCGCATGAAATATGCGTGCCGTGTCTGCCATCTTGAACTTGAATTTGACTTTGCCGTAAATGCAACCCCGATCACCGAAGAGGACAATATCAACGGCATGTACTGCGGCGCTTGCCACAATGGCAAGGAGGCCTTTGACCACAGCAAGGATAACTGTGATAAGTGCCACTCCGGCACCATTGACTTTGGCAAGGAAAAATTCGCCGAACTGACGAAGAATATGCCGCGCACCCCTTTTGGCAATCAGGTGGACTGGGTGCTGGCGGCATCCCTCGGCATGATCAAGCCGCGCTATGTTTTATATCAGGAGAGCAAAAAATCAGATATGAATTTTCGCAACCGGCTGGAGTTGCAGGCGGAATGGAATTTTGTCCCCCCGGCGTACTTTCCCCATGATGTGCATATCCAACTGCTGGACTGCGGCAACTGTCACCCAGACATTTTCAATATCAAAAAAAAGACTACCCCGCATTTTGAAATGGATTACATTCTTCAAAAGAAATTCTGCGGGGTCTGCCATCTGAAAATCGCTTTTCCCTTGAATGACTGCAAACGCTGCCACCCGGGTATGGAAAATCAGCCTGGTTTTTAAATGAGCGCCGGGGAAAACGTTTTCAGGCAGGATTGCGGCAGAGAAAAGAGGGGTGATTGGCGGCCAAAGCAAAAAAAGGTAGAGCCGTGAAAGACTCTACCTTATGAAAGAAAATTAGTACCATCTTGGAGGATTGGACGGATTCCCTTTCAATTCTTAGTATAAAAGGAATTGCCCTTTATTTCAACACTCTTCCATTTCCCCTTTTTGCGGCTTTTTTAGATCGATGAGCAGTTTTTCGATATCCTCGGCCGGCATCGGTCTATAGAAATAAAACCCCTGGATGCTGTCACAGCCTTTATCTCTTAGGAATTCATATTGATCGTGCTCCTCCACCCCTTCCGCCACCACGGAGAGATTGAGGCATTTGGCCAGGGCGATGATCGCCGAACAGATTTCAGCGTCTTTGGGGTCGGAAATGATGTTCATGACAAAGCTGCGATCTATCTTCAAAACATCAATGGGAAAGCGCTTGAGATAGTTGAGCGACGAATAGCCTGTGCCGAAATCATCGAGACAGATCTCTACCCCCGTCTTTTTGATGTCATGCAACATGTTGATTGCCTCTTCTTCAGCCTTGAGCAGGATACTTTCCGTCAGTTCAACCTTGAGATACTTTCTGGGAACGCCGGTGCTGTTCAGAATTGAGGTGATGATGTTATAGATCTCCTTGCTCTGAAACTGCGGACTTGACAAGTTGACGGAAATCGGCACTACAGGAACCCCCTGCTGCAGCCAATTCCTGATCTGTCTGACCGCTGTTTTCATCACCCAGGAGCCGATCGGCACGATAAGTCCTGACTCCTCGGCAACCGGAATAAAGTAATTGGGCGGGATCATTCCTTTTTCAGGATGCAGCCAGCGGACCAGGGCCTCAAGCCCGACAATCTCCCTGGTCTTCGCATCCACCTGGGGCTGGTAATGAACGATGAATTCGTTGCGTTCCACCGCCCTGCGCAGTTCTCCTTCCAAAGTAAGCCGTTCCAGCGCTTCGGCATTCATGGTGTTGGAATAATACTGAAAGTTATTTTTCCCCCTTTCTTTGGCATGATACATGGCGACATCGGCATTTTTGATCAGATCTTCCTCATTGGTTGCGTCATGGGGGAAAACGGTGATGCCGATGCTGAGTGTAATGAAGACCTCATGGCTGTCAAGATTGAACGGTTCGGTCAGGGACAGCAGGAGACGACGCGCGACGACGGCCGCGGCATTCTGGTCACGGATATTGGTCAGCAGCACGGTGAATTCATCCCCGCCCAGTCTGGCGATCATATCCGGGTCATTGTCAATGGGTGAAATGGAGATGAAATCGGATTTGCGGATGGTTTCCTGTAATCGTCTGGCCAGCTGTCTTAAAAGGTCATCACCAAGATTGTGGCCCAGGGTGTCATTGATACGTTTGAAATTGTCGAGATCGATGAACATCAGGGCGCATGATCTGGTGTGGCGTCTGGCGTTTTCAACAACCCGTTTGAAGAAATCGAGAAACATGACCCGGTTCGGCAATCCGGTGAGAAAATCATGATAGGCCAGGCGCCGGATCTGTTCGTGGGATTGCTGCAGATTATTTCTCATTTCCATAAAAGAGCGGGCCAAATCGCCGATCTCATCGTCGGCGCTCTGGTCGATGCTGATATTGAGATTGCCATGGCCCAGTTCGGTGGCGGCATTTCTGAGCAGGATAACCGGTTTGACAATGATTTTTTTGCCGAGATAAAAGAGCAGGGTTGAAAAGATGATAATCGCGCAGACGGTGGTAAAGGCGACGGCAAGCCCCAGACGGTAGCTTGCCGCGTAAAGATGATTTTTGGGAATTTTGGCCAGTAGCAGGAGAGAATCATTGACGTTGCGGCTGAGCACCAGGAAGGTCTGCGCTTTGTCTGCAACTGCAAAAGTAGAATCGCCCTTCATATGATCAATTGCCTCCTGCAGGAATTTGCCCGGCAGGGGAGAAAGGATCGGCTCTTTGGCTGATTGAAAAAAAATATTGCCGCCTTTGTCCAGCAGGAGAAAGGTTGTCCCGTATTCATCAACAGCTTCTGCGATTTTTTTATCTATGAAATTAAGGTCGATGGTGACCACCAGATACCCGCGTAAAGTTTTGGGGGAACTGATCGGGTTGAGGTTGGGGTCGCGCAGCAGCATTTTTTTGCTGATCAACAGTGAAGTTTTACCATTGTCCGGATTTCTGTATATGCGGGTAAAAAGATCATTATCCGTTTGGCGCATGGCTTGAAAAATCTCCGTCTCTCCCTCTTCCTCCGTGATATTGGGCAGGTCGGTGAGCACCACCCGGGTGTCTTCATAGCCGTCCGGCAGCAGGATGCGGATCTCATAATAGTTTGGATTGGCTTTCTGATAACTGCTGAAGAGTCTGATAATGGTTGGTTGCAGCAGGGTGTAGCGCACATCCTCATCAGTGGTGAGCAGATAATTTTCCAGCAGATTGGAATTAGCAAACAGCTCTATGTCCTTTGTCGCCGTATCATAGAGGACCTGTACGTTGCCGGCGGCAGTGTTGAGAAAGGAGCGGGTGTTTCCAACTGCCTTTTCAACCGTGGCCTCCTGCAGCATGGAAAAAGAGATTGCCCCGATGGCCAGGATAAAAATGACAACCACCGGCGTGGTGATAAAGATGATTTTTGATTGGAGTCTCAACGAGCGGCCCTATTGGATGACGAGATTGAAAATGTCATTATATTTTTTTGCTACTCTGGGCGGGAGATCCGCATAGGTTTCTGATTTTTCAAGAATTTCCTTTGGTGGGTAGATATTATGGTCATCCCTGAATTCCTGGGGCAGCAGTTTCTCCGCGGCCTTGTTGGTTGTGGCGTAGGAGGCGAACTGGGCAAGTCTCGCCATGATTGCCGGTTCATGAATAAAATTCAGGAATTTGCAGGCCAGCTCCTTTTTCTTAGAAGATGCGGGGATCACAAAAAAATCACACCAGAGCAAGCAGCCGTCCCTAGGCTGGACGAAAGCAATCTTTTTGTCGTGCTGTTGCAGCACCAGGGCGTCTCCATTGTATATCATGGCCATGAAGGCGTCTCCGCTCACCATGGATGAATTTTCGCCAAGAGTTACATAGGAATAGGTTTTGACAGCGGGCTTTTGGGCCAGAAGCAGTTGCTTGGCCTCGTCAAGCTCCCGGTTGTCCGTTGAGTTGACGGAATAGCCAAGGGCCTTGAGGGCCATACCCACCAAGTCGCGGGAATCTTTTATCATGATGATTTTGCCCTGCACCGCCTCTTCTGGTCTGAACAGATCCATCCAGCTGGTCACCGGTTTTGTTGTTTGGTCCGTTCGGTAGGCGATGCCCAAGGTGCCCCATAAGAACGGCACGCCATACTGTTCCGACTCCGGAAAGGAGGTGCGCCACTTGCGGCTCACATGCTGCAGATTGGGAATATCTTTCTCGCTGATGGGCGCAAGCCAGGTATGTTTGACGTAAGTAGCAATTGATGAGCCGTTGGAAAGAATGAGATCATAGCCTGTCCCATTGGTGCTGAACAGGATTTCGTTTCTCATTTCATCGGTTTCGTAATAGGTTTCCGTCACGGTGATGCCGAACTTTTTTTGAAACTCGGCAAGAACCTCGGGATCAAAATACTCGGACCAATTCAGGAGCTGCAACTGGTTATCGCTTCCTTCGCCAGCTGACGCCTTGCCGATTCCGGCGAGATTGCCGCACAAAACAGCCAGCCAAAAAAACAGCAGAGGAAGAAATTTTTTCAATACGGTCGCGTGCATAAAAATCTCCTAGAGGAATAATCTTTATCTTACAGAGTTTTTTAATATTTTTGTGAGTACTTTTTTGCAAATTCGCTCATTTTCCGTTGCGGCAAAAACAGAAGGCAACTGGTGGAGTATTTGAATATATTTTAAGAAAGTTTACAGTGTTACAATAAAATAATGCAAAAAAAAGAAAATAATTATAGATAGATGCTTGTAAAATTCTGAAAAAAATATTAATGTAATTAGTAATTATTTCTATCACATAGAAGGAGGTTGAGATGGAGGCGAAGAATAAACTGCGTATGACCAAGCAACGGCAGGTAATTCTTGAGGAATTACGGAAGGTTAAGACCCATCCCACGGCAGATGATATGTACCAGATGCTACGGAAGAAGATGCCTAAAATCAGTTTGGGGACGGTCTACAGAAATTTGGAAATCCTATCAGAATCTGGTATTATACAGAAATTGGATGTTGGTGGAACCCAGAAAAGGTTCGATGGAGATATCACCATTCATTCCCATGTCCGCTGCGTTGACTGTGGACGGGTTGGCGATATCGATGTGACGCCGAAGTATAATCTCGAGGAAGAAGCCCAGAAAATGACGGATTTCATGATCTTCCGCCACCGGCTTGAGTTTACTGGTCTATGCCCGATCTGCCAGCACAAGAAAAAAGCAACTGCCTAAGCATCTTAGGAGTTGGTTGCGCGCCGTAGGTTGGGGATGGATTCCTGCCAAATGAAAAGGAGAAGAGGATGACAAAACAGCTTGAAGTGTACAAATGTGAACTGTGTGGAAACATAGTCGAGGTTCTTCATACTGGCGCGGGTGAGCTTGTCTGCTGTGGGCAGCCTATGAAGCTTTTTGTTGAAAATACGGTTGACGCCGCCAAGGAAAAACATGTGCCCGTTATCGAGAAAATTGATGGGGGATACAAAGTGAAGCTTGGGTCGGTACCCCATCCCATGGAAGAAAAACATTATATTGAATGGATAGAGCTTGTAGCCGGCAACAAGGTGCTCCGCCAGTTTCTGAAACCCGGGGATGCTCCGGAAGCAACCTTTCAAACGACTGCGAAAGATGTCTATGCCCGGGCCTACTGCAACCTGCATGGATTGTGGAGGAGCTAGCTGATGTTGAGTAAAAATATGGAAAAATCTCTCAATGAACAGGTTAACTGGGAGCTCTATTCTTCTTATTTCTATCTGTCCATGAGTTCCTACTTTGAATCAATCAGTCTGGCCGGGTGTGCCAACTGGATGAGGATTCAGGCCCAGGAGGAACTCGTTCATGCCATAAAAATTTATGATTACATCAATGAGCGTGGCGGCAGGGCCATTCTGGCGGCCATTGCCCAACCACCAGCTGATTGGAAAACGCCTCTGCATGTTTTTGAAGAGGTATTGTCCCATGAGCAGAAGGTGACCGCACTCATCAATGGTCTGGTTAATCTTGCTCTTGATGAGCGGGACCATGCCACCAACAATTTCTTGCAGTGGTTTGTCTCTGAGCAGGTTGAGGAGGAGGCCTCGGCGAGTTCAGTGCTGGAGAAGTTCAAACTGATCGGCAAGGATAAAAGCGGACTCTTTGCCATTGACCTGGAATTGGCCAAAAGGGTGTTCACTCCGCCTGCTCAGTAATAGTAGTAAAAAAGCAAGAATCTGCGGCCACCATGACATCGTGTCAGGGTGGCCTTTTTTTGTGGACGAGCATTTTTTTGAAATTGCCAATGCTATCATTAGATGGTAAGTATTTTGTATTATTTAACAAGATAAATGATGTGATACAGGAGGACGAGTATGGCTGCAGTGGAGATAAAGGAAAATATTCATTGGGTTGGTGCAGTGGACTGGAATATCCGCGATTTCCATGGGTATTCTACCTACAAGGGGACAACCTATAACGCTTTTCTGGCAATGGATGAGAAGATTGCCCTCTTTGATACGGTGAAAAAGCCCTTTAAAAACGAAATGCTGCACCGCATCAATCAACTGACTGACCCTGCTAAAATAGATTATATCATTGTCAACCATGTTGAGATGGACCACTCCGGTTGCCTGCCAGAAATGGTTGACCTGATCAAGCCGGAGAAAATCTTCTGTTCACCCATGGGCGAGAAGGCGATTCAGAGTCATTTCCATCCCAAGGGCTGGCCCCTGGAAGTGGTAAAATCAGGTGACACGCTCAAACTTGGCCAAAAAACAGTTCATTTCCTTGAAACCCGCATGCTACACTGGCCGGACAGTATGTTCTCATATATTCCCGAGGACAAGCTCCTGATATCCAGCGATGCCTTCGGCCAGCACTGGTCTACCTCCGAACGCTTTAATGACGAGGTGAGCGAAGAGGAGCTGATGAGCCATGCGGCCAAATATTATGCCAACATTCTCATGATTTTTTCCCCCAATGTGCAGAAATTGCTGCAGACTGTGCAGGAAATGAAGTTGGACATCGATATGATCGCCCCTGATCATGGGTTGATCTGGCGTAAAAATCCGCAGCAGATCATCGAGGCCTATGCCCGTTGGAGCAACTACGAGGCCAAGGAAAAGGCGGTGGTAGTTTATGATACCATGTGGCACAGCACGGAAAAAATGGCCAGGGCCATTTGCCAGGGATTGATGCAGGAAGGTGTCAGCGTCAAGATGATGGATCTGAAGGTGAACCACCGCAGTGATATTATCACCGAAATTCTCGATGCCAAGGCGATGCTCTTCGGCTCTCCCACCTTGAACAATGGTATGCTGCCCACCATGGCGGATGTTTTAACCTATCTCAAGGGTCTGCGGCCCAAACGCAAAGTCGGCGCGGCGTTTGGTTCATTCGGCTGGTCCGGTGAGGCTGTTAAGCATATCAACGGATTTCTTGAGGAAATGGGCACCGAGATTGTTGATCCCGGCATCAAGGTGAAGAACGTTCCCACCCATGAAGATTATCAGAAATGCTTTGACCTGGGCGTCAAGGTGGGCCAGGCGATTAAAGCCAAGTAAAAGAAATTTTCGTTGAAAGAACGGGCCATCAAGAAAAAGCTGATGCCGCTTCTGCGGCACGCTGATGTTGCGCACATTCTCACTGAGGTGCGCCAGTTCCCTCCGCATCTGGTCATCTCCTCGCTGATGTCCGGTCTCTATCAGGCCGATGAACAGGTGAAATGGCATACGGTAACTGCCTTCGGCCAGGTTATGGATGCCATCGCCGGTTCCGACATGGAAGCGGCCCGGGTGATCATGCGGCGCATCCTCTG
Source organism: Pseudomonadota bacterium (assembly GCA_018897105.1). GTDB lineage: Bacteria > Desulfobacterota > Desulfobulbia > Desulfobulbales > SURF-16 > SURF-16. The sequence continues at coordinate 4,431 of JAHILF010000156.1, read as the reverse complement.
GAATCTTAACGAGGAATCAGGAGGCATCGGCTGGGGAATGCCGGAGGCCCTGGGCGAGATCATGGCAGTTAACCGTCAACTGGCCGAAGAGTATGCCCATATGCTCGTCTCCTATATGCGCGAGGAGAATTTTCTGGAACTGCCGGCCCTGCAACACGGGCTGTTGTGGGGCATCGGTCGGCTAGCCATGGTGCGTCCTGAACTCATCCTGAAAAATGACGGGGACGGTTATATGGCTCTCTTTCTTGAATCCCCGGATGAAGTGGTGTTAGGGCTGTCCAGCCGGAATTTCGGTATTCTCCGCATCAAAGAGGCGGCCTATCATATCCAGGGCTTTGTCGACATCGGCCAGCCTGTCAGGCTCTATGAGGACCGACGTATTATTCCAACCACCGTCGGTGCACTTGCCCGGCAGGCCTTGGCCCGCATCGAAGGCACAGAGGGCAGTGCAGAGTGAGGAGAAAAGATCCCTGCATTATTTTTCCGCCTTCCGCCTTTATCTCGCATAGAGCTTTTCATATTAGCCGTTTGCGCTTCAATTAGTCCCTGCTTTTGGTATTTCAGGCGCTTCTTGCGACAGAATCTCTCCCCGGGCACTGATGACAAATTCCTGCTGCTTGATGTCCTTGCCGGCCCGTTGCAGGGCTTCGCTGATGATGGAGCGCATGCTGGCGCAGCAGGGCACCTCCATGATGACCGAGGTGATGCTTTTAATGGATCGGGTGCTGAAAATTTCCGCAAATTTTGCGATATAACTCTCCCGATCATCAAATTTCGGACAACCCATCATCACCACCCTGCCTTCAATGAAATCCTGATGGAAATCAGGGTAGGCTAGGGGCGCGCAGTCTGCCACGATGAGCAGATCGCTTTTTTCGAGAAACGGCGCACTTGCCGGGACAAGCCGGATCTGCACCGGCCAGTGGGACAAGGCGGAAGCGGACTTGTCACTCATGGTCCGTGGCTGGTTAGCAGCATGGCAGGGGGACTGGGCCGAAAAACTTTTGATCTTGGCGGATGGGCAGCCGCAGGGGATTGAGGCAGCCACCTTGTTTTGTTCTTCCTTTACCTTGAGAAATTCTTCCACTGCCTTTTCATCAAAATCATCGGCGTCCCGCTCAATGATTTTGAGAGCTCCTGTGGGACATTCCCCCAGGCAGGCGCCCAGCCCGTCACAGAATTTTTCTGCCACCAGGCGGGCCTTGCCGTCAATAATCTGCAGGGCTGCTTCGGCGCAGCCCGTGACACACTGGCCGCAGCCGTTGCAGAGTTCGTCGTCTATTTCTATTATTTTACGTTTTATTTTCATAATGTCCGCTCGTTTAATGTTTTAAAAGTGCCTCTGCGGCAACCTTCCGTCCGGTTTCCGTGAGAAAGGATTTGTCGATAATTTTCTGCAGGTGATCCTGCGGTGAGGGAGACTCCTTCTGCGCCTCATCAAGATTGACAATGAGGTCGGCATCATAGAGCACCTTGAAGTTGTTTGTTTCTTCTGCTCGCGGGTGATGGTGGTGGCCGATAATATCGCAGACCTCTTCAATCAACGCCGCATCCGCCTGCAGATGGGACAGGATCTCCCGGGCCACCGGTGGTCCTTCCTGATGCTGATAGTGTGCTGAACTGCTGTTGAATTTTTTTTCCGCCTCCTTGATGCCGATATCATGCAGATAAGCACAGATGAGGACAACGGCAGGATCACCCTGTTCCGTGCGGTTGATTTCTTCTGCATAATGGGCGACCTTGCTGGCATGGCCGATGCGTTTGAAATCCGTGCCGAAATAACGTTTCATCTCCACCGCCACCCTGTCTTTCAGGGCCTTGGCTGCGGAATCCTTCAGTCCATCGGGTAAAGAGCCGAGACATTGGGCGGCGTGGGGACAATATGCTGCGCAGCCGAAATCGATTCGTGGGTTCAGCATGCGGTGTCCGCACGATTTGCATGTTCTGCTGGCATCATCCTTGAAAAACTCTATGGGATGCTGGCATTTGGGGCATTTCGCCTCAAAGATTGCCTCGCTTTCCCAGTAACGGCTGTCCTGTCCCGGGCATTGCATACTTTGCCTCCTGTATAAAAAGGGGAAGGAGACGTCCCTTCCCCCTGCGCGTTTAACGATCTATCCGAGTATTGCCTTCAGGTCCTCATCCGGAGTGGAAACTGGTTTGATGTTGAAGTTTTTGACCAGCACATCAAGCACGTTCGGAGTAATAAAGGCTGGCAGACTCGGTCCCAAACGGATGTCCTGGATGCCCAGATAAAAGAGGGTCAGCAGGATCGCCACCGCTTTTTGCTCGTACCATGACAGAATCATGGAAAGCGGCAGATCGTTTACCCCGCAATCAAAGGCGCCGGCCAGGGCCACGGCGATCTGGATGGCGGAATAGGCATCGTTGCACTGTCCCACATCAAGCAGCCTTGGAATACCGCCAATGTCGCCAAGCTGCATGTCAAAAAAACGGAACTTGCCGCAGGCTAGGGTGAGAACCACGCAGTCTTTCGGTATTTTTTCAACAAATTCCGAATAGTAGTTGCGGCCTGGTTTTGCTCCGTCGCAGCCTGCCACCAAGAAGAAATGCCTGATCGTCTTATTCTTTACAGCTTCAATTACTTTGTCAGCCACGCCGAGCACCGCATTGCGGGCAAAGCCCACCATGACGCTGCCTTTGTCTGTGTCCACCGGAAACCCTTTCATGGCCAGGGCTTTTTCAATGGCCGGACTGAAATCCTTGCCGGCAATGTGGGTGACCCTTGGCCAGCCCACCAGGCCTGTGGTAAAGATGTTGTCCTTGTAAGTATCTTTCGGCCTCTGGATACAGTTGGTGGTCATGACGATGGCTCCGGGGAATTCGGCGAATTCTTTGGCCTGATTCTGCCAGGCGGTGCCGTAATGACCGTAAAAGTGAGAGTATTTCTTCAGCTCGGGGTAGCCGTGGCAGGGCAGCATTTCGCCATGGGTGTAGACATGGATGCCCTTGCCTTCGGTCTGCACGAGAATGGCTGCTAGATCCTTGAGGTCATGACCGGAGACTAGAATGGCCTTGCCCTTTTTGGCTCCAAGGGGAACCGTGGTGGGTACCGGGTGGCCGAATGTGCCGGTATTGCCGGCATCCAGCAGCTCCATGGCCCGCAGGTTGATTTCTCCGCATTTCAACACAAGATTGATCCACTCTTCCAGGCCGAGATCGGTGCGCAGGATAGAGGCCAGGCCTTCTTCGATAAAGGCATAAACCTTGTCGTCTTCCTGGCCGAGAATCCTGGCATGGTCGGTGTAGGCTGCTACACCTTTGAGGCCGAAAAGCAGAATGTGCTTGAGAGATAAGATGTCAGGATTCTCACCGCTCTCTTTATTTAAGGCGACTGCCTCACCCTGTTTGATGAGCTCGGTCAGATCCGCGGCAGGGGTAAAATTTGCCGCGGGCTCACTGAAATCGCTTTTGCCGCCTGCGGCCTTAATTTTTGTCTGCAACTCTTTTCTGAGCTGCACGGTCTTGTTGATCAAGGCGGCAAAACGATCGGCATCAAAATTGACATTGGTCAGGGTGGAAAAGGTTGCTTCGCAGATAAAAAGTCCTGTTTCCGGGGTTGATATCCCACTTTTCCGCGCTTCCATGGCATAAAGGGAAAGCCCCTGCACGGCATGAATGAGAAGATCCTGCAGGGCGGCGACATCGCCGGTCTTACCGCAGACGCCGATTGATGTGCAGGCCTTGCCTTTTGCTGTTTGCTCACACTGATAACAAAACATGATATTCCTCCTGGTTGAATAGTATTTAATGGCTGCTGTTAAAGAGATCTTAGCAAAAACAGAAGGGAGCAGCCTTGACTTAGGTCAAACTGTGGTATTTTTAATAAAAAATATTTTTGTGGATAATATCCTTGCCGATTGCCGCGCACCGGGAGCCGGAACTATTGTTCAGCGAGATTGGCAAGCTGAAGGTGGAACTCGACTGGTTGAAAAAAAAGTCCGGGATCAGCCGGTTATTATGATTCGGCAAGCCTGGATCGACAAAGGGGATGCGGTTCCAATGGTCCGGCAATGTGATCTGGCAGGAGTCTCTCGTACCAAGGTCTATGCGCAGCAAAAGCCCAAGCTGGTTGATGAAAGCTACCTGCTACTCAGTCACCTGACAGACGAAGAATACACGCGGCACCCGTTCTTCGGCAGCCGAAAAATGGTGGTCTTTCTCAATGCGGCAGGCCATATCGTCAATCGCAAACGGGTACAAGGCCTGATGCGGAAAATGGGGCTGGCCGGTATGGCGCCAGGCCCCAACACCAGCCGTCCGCCCCCTGCACAAGGTTTATCCCTACCTGTTGCGCGGTGTTTTCGTGGTCAGGCCTGACCAGGTCTGGAGCACGGACATCACCTACATCCGGCTGGCCCATGGCTTTGCTTATCTGGTGGCGATTATCGACTGGTACTCGCGGCGGGT
>JAHILF010000155.1 GCA_018897105.1 Pseudomonadota bacterium | reverse complement strand
GAAGATGCGAGCTGAAGTGGCGGCATGGAACACCGACCGGAATAACCGCCAGACTAAGGTTGATTGGCAGTTCAAAACAGACGATGCGCGAATAAAACTAAAACGACTTTATCCGAAACTTTAACGTATACTATGTACTAGGCACCAATAACGTCTTGACCATCCCTGCGGGTTTCTGTTTCTCCTGGGGCCCGAACTGGGCCCAGATCGGCATCAACGAGCTGATGCTGATGGATTTCATGGATGTTGCCCATACAATCCTGCACGAACTGGCCCACGTCGCCGGTGCTCCGGGGCTCAGGGTTGCTCCGAAATCCCTGGCTGCGGAGAGATCAGTGCTGTATTGCGGCCTGCGCAAGCGCTTTGACCCGAAGGCCTTTGGCTCACTCGAGATTTCCCCAGCCGGTGATGGGCGGACGGCGGTGGTTTAGGGCGATGTTGGTCACACCATGCTGATTTTCGCGATTTCCAATTTTATTTTCGCTGCTCCTTTTTTTTCAAGGCAACCATGAAGTTTAGCAATGGTCCCCCCCCAGATGCCACGACCCACTCCGGCAAAGAATACCTGAAAGTTTGCATGTCGTTCACTTAATATTACCAAAATAGCAGTGGCCGTTATATAATCCAAGAAAACAGGGAATCCTGGACTTGCCCGGATCAGGCATCTGATGTCCGGATGGCGAGTTATCAGGCGCCGGGCAGGGTAGCCCGCGATACAATCGTGATGATGACTGAGTATTGTTTCCTGTCCATTTCGAGGAGTATGTTTTGACCCAACAACAAGCCAGCCTGCAGGAAGCCCTGAACCGTCTCCTGAAAGGTGATCACCAAGTTTTGCTTAATCCTGCCCTAACCGCGGCCGTGGCGCAAACAGTGAGCCGTCTCATCAGCAATCAAAAAGAGCAGCTAGCCGACAAACTTCTTGAACAGATAGCCCTTGCCACCCGCAGCGATGACAAGAACATTAGCGGCGCATCATCCTCCTGTCTGGTCGGGACTGCGGAAAAATTAAGCTTGGCCGGACAATGGGACTGCCTCGACCGAATTGTCCCCGACCTGCAGGCCCTGAGTGGAAGCCTGGAATTCAGCGAACAAGTCCGCTCGCAAGCAGATAAGGTTCTGCGCCTGGCAAAATCACGGCAGTCAGTCAACCCCCCGGCTGAATCCTCCGGCGGCGCAGAGAAGAAGGATCCACTCACCCTCCGGGAAGAGCAGATTTTTCAACTGGCCGCGCAAGGCAGCACAGATGCCGCCAAAACACAGCTTTTTGAACTGGTGGTCGCTTGTGCCAAAAAAAAGGACTTTAATAACGCGGAACGGTTGCGGGAAAGAATGTATGAAATTGATCCCATGGCATTGATGGAGATCATCCAATCGGGCGATATCATTGAGCAGGAAAAAAAGGGGGCCATCAGCAAGGGTCATGTTGAAATCTGGACAAATCTCTTCCAGGCGCTTTCCTCCGAAGAATTCAACTCCCTCTATCACGAGATGGAAGAGCGGACGTACAAGCCTGAAGAAATCATCGTCGCCCAGGGCGAGAAAAACGACGAACTTTTTTTTATCAACCATGGCAGTATCAGAGTCACGTACTCCGGCGGCGAAAAAGAGCTATTTTTCAAGAACATGGGCAAGGGCGAGATAGTCGGCGAGAATTTCTTCAATCCCTCGGTCTGGACCGTGTCACTCACCGCCCGGCAGCAGACCAGCATTTCCGTCCTGAAGCTTGACAGCCTGGCGCGGCTGGAACAAAAAATAGCCGGCATTGAATCAAAGCTGATCGATTATTACAACCGTTTCAGCGATATCTATGCCGAAATGAAAAAAAAAGGCATGGACCGCAGGGTCCACGAACGCTACAGGAAGGAGTGCAAAATCCAGCTGCAGATTGTTGATGACAAGGAAAAGGTCTTGAGCACCTTTAACGGCGACATGACGGACATCTCCCTGGGGGGACTTTCATTTTACGTCCGGATCACCAACAAAGAGAACATCCGTCTGCTTCTCGGGCGCCATATGAAAGTTATAATTCCGGTGACGAATCTTCCAGATGCCGTTTTCCGGGGCTTGGTCATCGGCGTCCAGGGCTGTGATCTGATGCTCAGTGACTATTCGGTCCATGTCAAATTCAATGCTGAACTGGAGCGCAAGCAGCTTAAGTCCCTGGTTGATTGACGAACTGTTCCGGTTGGCTGGCCGTCCGAGTTTGCATAACATATTGATATCGTAAATTATATAACATTATCTCCGATCGTCATTCCGGTAGATCCTGGATCAAGTCCGCATGACGGATTGTGTGCTGTTTTATTCATACAGCTCATTGTAATCTCGCATAATTCAACCACTCCGAAAGTTGGATAATGACGTCTTGTAATTGCCCGGCTGCAACCACCCAAAATGGAGAATTTTATGGAACTTATCAAAATTATCTGCGCAATTCTGCTACCACCTTTAGGAGTGTTTCTCCAGGTTGGGATCGGGAAACATTTCTGGATTAACCTTATATTGACCTTACTCGGCTATATTCCCGGTATTGTTCATGCCATATGGGTTATTGCGAAAAAAAAATAAAGGGTTCGTATTTCCATTCCAATTTAGAATGTGAGAGCCGACTCGGCCTTCCCTGTCGCCAAAACAGAACTCGTTTCCGCGAGAAAATAATTCTGTTGCTAACAGATACAATCAGGTAGTATACGACGCAATCGTCGGTGAAATTCATCCATCTCAATTTAATTGAAAGTAATCAAAATATTATCGCCCCCTGCGTGCGAAAAAATCATTGCCTTATCCTGTCTTTTTCAGTTATTTTCCAGGCAGCTGCGACAGTTGGGAGCAATTGTTGATATGCCGTTAACCAAGTCGCGAAACGTTCGTCATTCCGGCATTTTTTTGGCCGGAATCCAGACCATCCGCTGAATGCCTGCTGGAAACATGCTGGCATGACGGCAAGATAAACGGTACTTTTTACGTTCTAAGTCCCGTAAGGGAAAAGTAGTCCTGTCATGGCTGCCTCAGACTCCTTGAGTCTTTGGGGGATTTGTGAAAAATTATGATGAATTATCCTGTTGAAACAGATAGTTGTGGCGGAATTTTGATCCAGGCCATGCAATTGGGCAAATCAAGGGTTGCGGCACCATCAGCTGTAGCCCTTTTTTTGTGGGAAAAGACAATCAATTTTATCGATTGTTTGCCTGTCAACTATATAGCGTTTTTCGGCGAGAAGATTTCTATTTCGATGTCATTCACATCGATCCTGGGATCCCCGGCAAGTCTTTTCTTGAAATGTTCTTGAATTCGTTATAAAAAGTTTGAACCCCTAATTAAATTGCAAAAGAGAACAATTTCTTTCATGACCGACAGCAGCCTGCATTCAAAGGGAAAACTGGCCGATGTCTTCGCCAAGATCAACATGAGCGAACTTCCGGCCATGTCTGCCCATGTGCAGGAGCTGCTCGCCCTGACCAGCAGTAAAAAAAGCGCGAATTATGATGATCTGGCCAAGATCATCCTCAAGGATTTTTCCCTCACCCACAAGGTTCTGCAGTTTGCCAATTCCGCCTATTATGCCCTGGGACAGAAGGTTTCCACCGTTTCCATGGCGGTTGCGGTGCTTGGCTTTGATACGGTGCGGGACCTTGCCCTCGGTATCGTTCTTTTTGATGATTTTATTCAGGCCGGGGTCAATACCGAAGAGATCAGTGATCTGCTTGGTCGGTCGTTTCTGGCTGCACTGCTTGCCCGCAGCATAGCCGAGTCCCGCTATCTGAAGGTTTTGCCGGAAGAGGCATTTATCTGTGGTCTCATGCGCAATCTCGGCAAAATTATTGCCTGCATCTATCTGCCCGTTATTTACCGATCGATTAAAGAAAAGGTGGGAAATGGGGTTTCCGAAGAAGAGGCTGCCATGTCCCTGCTCGATGGACTGACCTATGCCGGGGTCGGCAGAGAGGTTGCTATTTTCTGGAATATGACGGAAAGTGTGATAAGATGTATGGAACCGGACCCTGCAGTGCCGGAAGAAGACTATGAAGTTGAAAGATATCTGCACTGTATTGTCGATTTCAGTAATCGCTATGTTGACTGCCTGTGGTTGCAGCAGAATATCGAGCCATTGATGGAAAAATACGGCTATCCTCTGTCCCTGGATGAGGAAGAGGCCGTTGAGATGCTCATTGTCGCCACCCAGGCCTCGGAGACAATTTTTGATTCGATCCGGCCGGGGATCCTTAAATTTGATTTCCGCAAGAGACTTGAGGAGATTCAGGCCAGTAGCGCGCTGGAGTCATCTGTTGTCCGCAGTAAAAGCGTTGATGATTTCTGGCAGGAAATGAATGCAATGGTAAAGGGGGCCTTCCGGCTTAATGATTTTTTCCCCCTTCTGCTGGATGCACTCTGTTTTGGCGTCGGTGTCGACCGGGCAGTTTTTGCCATGCTGCAGTCACGGGGCGACAGTAAGGTTCTGGTCGGCCAGCTGGGGCGCGGGGAAATTGCCCCGGATCAGCTCAAAAAGTTCCGGGTGGCATTTTCCCGATCAACGCCGAATCTGGTGCAGAAATCTTTGATAATGTGTAAGGATATTGCCCTGGCACCGGATAAAGTTGATTCCCTGCCTGATGAACTGCGGTTTCTCGTGGAGCAGCGTACGGTATATCTCTTCCCAGTCAGTTTAAAGGGAAAGGGGATTGCCCTGCTTTATCTGGACAGAAGCCAGGAGAAGCCCCGGCTTGCAAACGACCAGGTTAAAAATGTGAGAAAGTTGCGCGATTTTGCCCAGCAGGCAATTGAGATGAAAAGCAAAAAAGAATAGGCCATGAAATGATAATGAATATTGGATGGACAACAATTTCTTCCCTTGAAGAGGCGGAAAAGCTGGCCAGTGAGGCAGTAAACGAACGGCTGGCCGCCTGTGCCGAGGTCGATGGACCGATACGGTCCTATTATCTGTGGCAGGATAATCTGGAGCGCGACGAAGAGTACCGCATTACCTTTAAGTTTCTGGCCAAGAATGCCGGAAAAATCGAAATATGGCTCAAGGAAAAGCATCCCTATGAGTTGCCGCAATGGATCACGGTTGAGGCGGAGCATGTTATGACCGAGTATCTGCAATGGGCCAAGGGCAACATACAGTCTGATCATAAGCGGGCCATCGAACTTTCCCGGCAGGGTTCGGAATTCCTGAAGAAAAGAAACTGGAAGGAGGCGGAAAACTCCTTTCTCGAAGCCCTGGCCATTGACAATGAAAACTCTTACGTGCTGGTTGGCTTAGGCGACCTGCATCGGGAAACAGGGAAATATCACAAGGCCATCGGGTTTTATGAAAAGACCCTGGAAATCGACCCCCTGAATATGTTTGCCCTGCGCGGCATCGGGGATGCCTATCGGGGCCTGGGCCAGGCAGGCAAGGCCGTTACCTTCTGGCAGCGTTACCTGCAGCAGAACCATGATGATATCCATGTGTTGACCCGGCTGGCGGATTCGTATGTGAAAATCGGTAATTTTTCCGAATCCGAATCCCTTTATCTGAAGGCACTGTCCTTGGACGGCACCGATAAATATGCCCTGCGCGGCATCGGCAATCTCTATTACAAGCTGGCGGATCATGATAAGGCTCTTTCCTATTTTGAGAAGTTCATCGAACTTGATGATACCTACATTGCCGTGCTCACCATGGCCGGCAACATCTACCGCCGCCGCAAGCAGTATGATAAGGCGGTGTACTTCTATGAAAAGGCCCTGAAGCAGGAGCCGTGGAATATCTTTGCCCTGTACGGCATGGGCGACTCCCAGCGCGGGTTGCAGAATTACGAAAATTCAGTTGTTTACTGGCTGAAGATTCTGGAAAAGGAACCCCATAACCAGAATCTCCATTCCCGGGTTGGTGACGCGATGGTTCTGCTGGGCCGACTGGATGATGCGCTTGAGCATTATCAGCAGAGCATGAATATCGGCTATGACCAGTTTGCCCTGCTGGGGATGGCAAAGGCCTACAGACTCAAAAATGATTTTGCCCAGGCAGAGAAATGCTGCCAGCAGCTCTTGGGAAAAAATGCCGAGGAGCCGAGGGCTCTGCAAGAAGCGCTGGCTCTCTATGAGGAGATGGGCGACAAACAGAAAGCAGACGAAGTACGGGCAAGGTTATGAGAGAAGCGGGCCTTGCCCGCAGTCTTGCGAAAAAAGGGGATGAGGGTGTTGCGGTGGGCGGGGAAGAAAGTTTCTGCCGGCATCAACGTTGAGTTTCCCCTGATGTTAAAGCCGGGCTGGTCGACAGGTTGCCTTTCCGATCCGGCAAGGCGAGGTTTTCATCACAGCTGATCAAGTCCTGCAGGATATCCATCTTTGTTTCAACATCAGTCCAGCCAACAGAATGTATCCATGGTTGCGGCACTGGGAAATGCGTGCTTGCCGACATTTCCTCAGTGCCGTAGATTCTGCTGGTTTTACAGACTGTCCGTGAGTTTCAGAATGATAAGCGCCCCCAGATAGGAAAAGGTCAGCAGGGCAATCCAGCTTAAGATGAGTAAGGTGGGCATCGTTATTCTCCTTTATGCTAAAGAGGGATCATTTTTTCATGATCCCTTCATGGGTAATTAATACATTTCCTCGGCATCTTCACTCTGCAGCTCGGCAATGGTGAGCCGCTTGCTGTCCATCTGTCTCCACACATAGGCAATATAAGCAAGGACAAAGGGTACGGACAGGGCCACATAGGTCATGGCTGTCAGGGTATAATGGCTGCTCGATGCATTGTAGATGGTCAGACTGCTCTGTAGATCATAGCTTGACGGGTAAAAAGCGGTATTGTTGAAGCCGGCCAGGAAAAAGACGGCAAGCCCGACAAGGACGGTGCCGATGCCGCCGAACCAGATGCCGTTATTTTTACCCTTCAAACAGGTGATGTTCACCGCGTAAATGACAAGCAACAGGCCGAGCAGCAGCAATGCCAGGGTGGCGGGGTTACCGAATAGGTTCTGCAGGTACTTGCCGTTCTGCAGGAAGATCTCCCCGGTTTCCGGGTTGAGGGCGTAGCCCTTCATGAACAGCAGATTGACCAGCACATAAAGCAGGAAGGGCAGGGACCAGAGAAAACTCTTCCAGGCCGATTTCCGGCAGCGGTCGGTGAGAGTTTTGTGGTCAATATTGTTGATCAGGTACATGGCGCCGAGCACCCTGGCGTTGAAAACGAGAAAAAGGCCGAGGGAAAGGTTGAAAAGATTTTTTGCCGCCTCAAGGCCCCGGTATGGAGTCTGCCAGGTGACCTGATTGTAGTCGTTGAGCGAGAAGCTTGAGCCGGTGAAAAAGGTGCCGACTGCCGCGCCGATGAGCAGAATGCCGACACTGCCGTTGACGAACAGGAAGGCCTCATAGGTGGTGGAACCGAGAAAGTTGTGCGGTTTTTTGCGGTATTCATAGCTGACGGCCTGAATGATGAAGGTAAACAGGATCAGCATCCACACCCAGTAGGCCCCGCCGAAGCTGGTGGCGTAAAATTTGGGGAAAGCGGCAAAAAGGGCGCCGCCGAAAAGCACCAGGGTGGTGAAGGTTAACTCCCACTTGCGCCCCAGCGAATTGATGATCAGGGCCTTTTCATCATCGTCTCTGGGAACGGTGAAAAGCAGGGTCTGGCCGCCCTGGACAAAGGTGAGAAAAATAAAGAGGGAACCAACCAGGGAGGCAATGATCCACCAGATATGCTGCAGGGTAGAATAATCAAGATTTCCGATCATTTTAATTTTCCTCCGGTCCGATATTGATCTGTTTGGCCAAGATGCTTATTTCAGCAATCAACAAAAGGGTGAAGATGCCGAGAAAGAGAAAAAAGGTGGTCATTACCGTGCCGCTGGTAAGGTTTGAGTTGGCCACTGTTACCGGCAGCAGTCCGTATATGGCCCATGGTTGACGGCCCACTTCGGCAAGCACCCAGCCGGCCTGCTGGGAAACGTAACCCAGCGGAATGCAGAGAATGCCAAGATAAAGCAGCCAGCGATGCGAGGCCAGATTGCCTCTGATTTGAAAATAGAGAATGAGGAGAAGCACCAGCGGGAAGATCGCTCCGGTCACCACCATGATATGGAAGGCATAAAATGTGATGCCGACAGGCGGGACAGCCTCGGACGGGCTGTTCAGATAGCCGTACCCCATGTGTTTTTGGTAGTCGCCGAAGGCTTTCAGGGACGCGTCGGCAATGGCCTGATCGCCGCTTTTGCGGGATTCCTTGTAGGTCCGCAGCAGTTCAAGCGCTATTTTCCCTTTTTCGATCTTCTCCTGGGCGCCGATAATATGCTGTTGCCTGTTGCCGAACACAAGGTCGTTGATGCCGGGGACGAAGGAACCGGGATCACGGTTGGCCAGCAGTGACAAAAGACCCGGTATCTTGATTTCCATGGCAAAAGGCTGCTGGTTGTCGCCTGGTAATTTGGCGCTGTTGATAAGTCCTACAGCAACCAGAGGCGCGCTCGTTTGACCATCGTAAAGGCCTTCCATGGCCGCAAGTTTCATCGGTTGTTTCTGGGCTACGGTATAGGCGGCTTCGTCACCGGTGAAGCCCACATAAGTTGCGGAAAGCAGTCCGAAGACCGAGGCCACGATGATGCTCCGTTTGGCCATGGTCTGGTGCCGTTCCTGCAGGAGGTACCAGCAGGATATGCCTACCACAAAAAGGGAGGCCAGTAAGAAGCCGGAACTTGTGGCATGGGTGAACTTGCTGATGGCTACCGGGGAGAAAAGTACCTCCCAGAAATTTTGCATTTCAAAGCGGGCGGTGTCAGGATTGAACCGCATGCCTGTGGGGAACTGCATCCAGCCGTTGGCGACCAGAATCCACAGGGCGGATAGGTTGGAACCGACGGCCACCATCCAGGTGGAGAAGAGATGAAAGCCCTTGGAAACCCTGTTCCAGCCGAAAAACATCACGGCAAAAAAGGTAGTTTCCAGGAAAAAGGCAAAGATACCCTCAGCCGCCAGGGGGGCGCCGAAGATATCGCCCACCATCCAGGAATAATTTGACCAGTTGGTGCCGAACTCGAATTCCATGATGATGCCGGTGGCAACGCCGATGGCAAAGTTGATGCCGAAAAGTGTCATCCAGAACTTGGTGAGTCGTTTCCATTCTTCATTTCCCGTTCGAACGTAGATGCTCTCGAAAAACGCCACCAGGAAGGACAGCCCCAGGGTGAGTGGGACAAAAATCCAATGGTACATGGCGGTAAGAGCAAACTGGGCGCGGGCCCAATTGACCTGAGTGAGATCGATTTGTTCAACCATTATAACCTCCGCTTTTATTTGTTTTGAGGGAGCTGGGTGATGTTATTGAAAACATGGGCAGCCCTCTCCTCATCATTTGAAAAATTTGTCTGTAAATAATCGGGGAAAAAAAAGACCTTCAGAATGGCAAACATGATGAAAAGCTTGATGAAGATAATGGCCCACAGTTTGCGGCCGGTCTTCATGGAGCGAAATCCGTCGGCATAAAATTGTAGAATTCGAATAAGCATATTGATAATAGTTATTAGTTTTTAGCTGAAACTATAAAAAATCAAACTGCTTGTCAAGTAGAATCTGCTTTGTGAATGAAAAAAGTCAAGAAAAAAAATAAGATAAATAAATTTGATGAGATAATTGGCTAGGATTAGCCGGATGTTCAAATAAAAATATTTTCCCTGCTCAACAGGGGAAAGGAATCAACTTTCAACATTATATTCTTTAATTTTATATAACAGGGCGGGAAGGCTGATTTCAAGCAGCAAAGAGGCCTTGGTTTTGTTGCCTTTGGTTTCAGCCAGGGCCTTGGTAATAAGCTGTTTTTCAAGCTTTTTGGCGTTGGTCTTGATGGAAAATTCGTCCCAGAAAAAAATATCATCGCGCACTGAGCTGCCGCTTTGCCGCAGGAGTTCAGGCGGCAGGATTTCGGTGGTCAGCACATCTTTCTCCGCCAGCACCATACTTCTTTCCACCACATTTTCCAGTTCCCTGACATTGCCGGGCCAGTCATAATTCATCATCCTCTGCAGGCAGTCGGGGTGGACCGCCTCGATTTTGAGTCCGAGGCGGATATTGTATTTCTGCACAAAGTGCTCAACCAGCAAAGGGATATCTTCCCTGCGCTCCCGCAGGGGCGGCACCTCGATGGTCAGGACGTTGATCCGATAAAAAAGATCTTCGCGGAAAAGTCCTTTGTTGACCATGTCGCCAAGGGTCCTGGCCGTGGCCGTGATGATGCGCACATCAACCTTGACGGTTTTGCTGTCACCTAAAGGACGGATCTCGTCCTCCTGCAGAGCCCGCAGCAGTTTCACCTGCAGGGAAAGGGGGAGATCTCCCATTTCATCGAGAAACAGGGTGCCTTTGTCCGCCTCTTCAAAAAGGCCTTTTTTGACGCGATAGGCATCGGTAAAGGCCCCTTTGGTGTGTCCGAACAATTCGCTTTCCAGCAGGGTTTCCGGAATACCGCCGCAGTTGACATCAATCATGGGATTTTCGCGGCGTATGCTATTGTAATGAATAGCCTTGGCAATAAGCTCTTTCCCTGTCCCGGATTCTCCGGTGATCAGGATGGAGGTCTTGAAATCGGCAATTTTTTTAATGGTATGAAAAATTGCCTGCATTTTGTGGCTGCGGGCGATTATATTCGAAAAGTTATAAGGGTGAAGGACTTCCATATGTTGTTAACTATTTCGTTACTTATTTAAAGGAGATTTGATGGGGCAGTTCCTACCTGGTTTGTGGAGTCTTTCTCCGCAGGGTCTGCCTCTGTTCCAAAGATTGACTGATGCCAGCTTTGGATCTTTATAATAATAGACAATACCATAAGCTAGTCCGGGAGTAAAAGGGATCGTAAATAAAATTGAATCTGGGGTTCAAAAAAGAGATAAATTAATGCCCCGGCGGCAAGAAAAGGCCCATAGGAGATGACGGTTTGCCCCCCCCTTTTTTGTTTGGCCATGGCCCAGAGGCCAGCAACCGTACCCAGCAGGGAGCTGCTGAAAATAACAAAAGGCAGCGACTGATAGCCAAGAAAAGCCCCAATCATGGCTAGTAGTTTGATATCCCCTCCTCCCATGCCCACCCGTTTGGTGAAAAAATAATAGCCGTAGGCGATGAGGAAAAGTATGCCGCCTCCAAAGAGAATGCCAAGACCAGAATCGATCCAGGAAAGGGATGGGTTAAGGAAGGAGAAGGCAAAACCCAGGAGGATGCCGGGCAGGCTGATGATGTCGGGAATGAGCTGGTGTTTGAAATCGATAACGATGATCACCAGCAGCGCTGCGATGAAAAGGAAAAATCCAATAAAAGGCCAGGGGAAAAGGAAACTATGGAGCAGGGCCATCGACAACAGACCCATTGCCAACTCAATCAACGGATACTGCCAGGAAATGGGGCATTGACAGTAGCGGCATTTTCGTCTGAGGATGATAACGCTCAGAAGGGGGATATTGTCATACCAATTGAGCGGGGTTTGACACTCAGGACAATGGGACGGCGGATAAACGACGGATTGGTCCGGCTGGGGAATGCGGAGAATCGCCACATTGAGAAAACTGCCAACCACGATTCCGAAAAGAAAGGCTATGAGAAAGCTAGGATATAAGATCATCTTTATGTATAATTTGCTATTATTACTTATGTTCCCGGCTGCGCTTGCTTCTTGCACCTGAAAAAAAATATTGTTAAGAATACCACAAAATTTAATTATGTCATACAATGAAAAAATGAACCTTCAGCAGGCGGCTTCCAGGGAGAAAAACGTGATTCAACTGTCCATTAACGAGTCGATCAATCGACTCAAGGTAGAGATTATTGCGCAGGATTGGGGGCTGAGCGCGAAAAGGATTGATCTGCTTGAGGCCGCCTTTTTCTGCCTGAAACAGCGGTTTAAAAACAGAAAGGCCGCCCATGCCATTCTGATCATGGCCGGCAGTGTGCTCGAATACGTGAAGCGGAAGGGGGAAAGCACCCCTTCTGAATCCATTGATTTTCTCAAAGAGGCGATGGCACATATCGTCAATCTCTACGAATCGGACGAGTTTGATCTAGAAAAAGATGAAAAGCTTTTTAAAGGCCTCTATTTTCGTTTTAATGCCCTGAAAGAAAAAATAAAGGCGGAAAAAACTCTCGGAAAGGCGGAATCGGACAATCCACCTGCCGCTCAAGCTGTTGCCCGGCAGATGGCGGCGCCGGAGGATGATTTTGATGAAGAGGCGCTGGTGCCGGAAAATATCGATCAGTTGCGCCGGAAGGTCCTTAATCTGCGTGAAAGCGAGATTGCCCTTGACCGCTCTGAGGTGGACAGGCTGGTGAGTGACCTGCAGAACTCCCTGGAGCGGGCCGAATATGTGGGGGAGACCATCAGACAGCTGTTGACCGAGTTGCTGCATGTCAGGAATAGCAAGGCTGCAGAAGGAACTGAACAGGATATTCCTGATGATATCCCTGAGGACGTCAGGGATGACTTCCCCGAGGATATCCTTGAGGACATGCCTGACGATGATATCGCTGCTGAAGCGCCACAGTCTGCGCCGGCAAGCGGGGGCGGGAGTTCGGCCCTTTCCCCGCAGATAGCTGTTGAAGAAACTACGATAAAAAATTGTCCGGCCACGGAACTGCGCGGCATTACCGTGGCAGATTCCCATGTCTACATTCAGGAAATCGCCATTGCCCTGGTTCGCGAGGTGACAAAGGACAAACTGCAGGAGTATCTGAAAAACAGCAATGTGCCGCTCAAGGATTTCGGTGGTTTTTTTAAGCGGCTGGCCAAACAGTTCAAGGGGTCACTGGCAACGATCCCAGATAAGAAACTGAAAAAGCTTACCCTGCCGATCATGGTTCCAGCCGGCCATTTGCTGGCTGATGTTCCCGATGAAAACGGTTCGCAACTGGTGTTTGTGACAAACGGCCAGTGGAACGGGGTTATTGTCTGCTCTGAGGTGGCACGGGAGCCTGTCACCATGATAAAGTTCAAGAGTGCAAAAAACGGTGATTTCGTGGGAATCGGGTTTTCCGAGGGCGGCCTTGAGCTGCCCCTGTTGAATGCTGTTTCGATATTGCGGAGGGAAGGGTTTCTGACAATGGTATGATAATTTTTTACGTGGGGACAAAATTATGACACATGATGAAAGAAGAAAAAATACCAGAGTCGTTTTTCATACAACAGCCTCTGTCCGGTTTGCCGGCGATGTCTTTGAGCGTCTGGCCATCCGAGACTTGAGCTTGCGGGGTGTTTATCTTGAAGGAATTTCCGGGCGCTCCCAGGGAGAAAAGTGCGAGGTGGAGCTTTTTCTGACCGGCTCCAGTAGCGAACTGAAGCTGAATATGAAAGGCAAGGTGGTTCGACGCGATGAGCGTGGAGTAGGGATCCATTTTGAAGAAATCGATATCGATACTTTTTTCCACTTGAAAAACATTGTCTATTATAATGCCGATGATCCTGATCAAGTGGAAAATGAACTGGCGGAGAACATTCCTGAAGGATCCTTTGTCGAATAGTTGGAACGGTGATCAAAAAAGGAGTTTGCCATGGCGCTGTTACAGCTCACAGTGATCCCTCTTGGTACGGGAACTCCCAGTGTCGGAGAGTATGTTGTCGACATTCAGCGGGCGCTGGAAAAAGAGAACGTTCGCTTTCAGTTGAACGACATGGGGACGCTGATAGAAGGCGAGGCTAAAGAATTGCTGGCCCTGGTGGCGAAAATTTATGAGCTTCCCTTTCAGAAAGGGGCGCTGCGCGTGGTGACCCAGATGGTTATCGATGACCGGCGGGACAAACATGTCGCCATAGGCGAGAAGATTGATGCTGTGCACAAAAGACTCTAATGGGGGCGGGCCCGGTTCTATATCAGGTTCTATATCATGAGAAAAAAAAAGCCGTTACGAAAACTTCCCTTTATTGTGCTAATGTTTTTTCTCATTCTCTTCCTGGCCGGAGTGATCAGCGGGGAACCTTCACGGGTACTTGAGCAGTCTTGGCAGATATGCCTGAGCTGTATAGGGATCGGCTGATATGGAACTGGCAAGAAAGTGGGTCCAGTTGGTCATCGCTCTGTTGACCAACGGCTACTGGGGGTTCCCTGTAACCAGGACTATCTACCAGGGGCCGCTCAAGGTGGTCTGCTCCCCCGGTTTGAACTGTTACTCCTGCCCGGCCGCCACCACCTATTGCCCCTTGGGCGCCCTGCAGCAGTTGATGCTGGGCATACGTTTCAACCTGGAAAACGCGCAGTATTACCTCGGCTGGTATGTGTTGGGGTGTATCGGCGTGGTGGGGGCTTTTCTCGGCAGACTTGTCTGCGGCTGGGCCTGTCCTTTCGGTTTTGTCCAGGAGCTGCTCCATAAAATACCTTCACGAAAATTTTCTGTTCCCCGCCCTTTGCGCTTTATCAAATACGGCATGCTGCTTTTTTTTATTTTTCTCCTGCCCTTGTTTGTCGTCAACGACTTTGGCATGGGCAATCCGTGGTTCTGCAAGTATGTCTGTCCGGCCGGGACCCTTGAGGCCGGGTTGCCGTTGCTCTGGTTGCAGCCGGACCTCAGGAGTACGGTCGGTCTGCTCTTTTATAACAAGGTGGTGATCCTGGTCTTCTTTGTGGGGTGGAGTGTGGTGGCCAGTCGGCCATTTTGCCGGGTGGGCTGCCCTCTGGGGGCATTTTATGCGCTGTTCAGTCGCGCCCGCATGGTGAAATTGTCGCTTGATCCGGCGAAATGCACCAAATGCGAAGCCTGCCATCATGTGTGCCCCATGGGGGTGAAGTTCAATGAGTCGCCGGATGATGCTGAGTGTATCACCTGTCTTGCCTGCATGGATCGGGCATGCAAATTTGACGCAATATCGCTGACAGTGGGAGGCATCCCTATAAGGTCCGGCGAGGTGCGGAAACCTGCTGTAAATAAAACACTTTAAAAGTCTCAAGTCTGGTGTGAACAATGAAACAGTTTGTGCTGACAATTCTCTTTGTCTTATGCTGGGTAGCACTATCCCAGGCAAAAATGGTCAGTATTGCCGGAGACATGGTGAATATGCGTTCCGGCCCGGGTGATAGTTACGAGGTTGAGTGGGAGCTTGGTCAGGGATACCCATTAAGCGTCATAGATGAGCAGGATGACTGGCTGAATGTTATTGATTATGAGGATGACAGCGGCTGGGTGCGGAAAGATCAGGTAGCGGAAAAGCCTTATATGGTGGTGAAAAGAAGAATGGTCAACATCCGCAGCGGACCCGGCGAAAATTTTCGCATTGTCCGACAGGCCCAGCAGGGGGTAGTGTTCCGTACCCTGGAAAAAAAAGATGACTGGGTGAAGGTCAGGCATGAGGAGGAAGATGTTACCGGCTGGGTTTTGCGGAGTTTGATGTGGGGCTGGTAAGTTTATTGTCGTGGGCTGGATTTGTGCTTCATGAAGGTTCTTTCTTCCATTTATTCTGCGGCTGGTTTTTAAAAAAAAGCGTTCCCCCATTGTCAGGCTGGTAGTTTAAGAAAAACTGGTAGGCAATGCCCTGCACGTCCTTGCATTCGAAGGTGAATGCGATCTCTTTTCCCTTGGCGATTGAGGTGATGTCGGTGATGAAATATCCCGCCACCGTGCCTGGGCCTGTGGCAAAGATCAGCGATACGTTATTAATTTCAAGATATTTGTCCTGGTAATCGGGGGCGGAGGAAATCCATCTGCCGACCAGATAGTCGGGAACTTCCCACCTGTTGCTGCCCAGTCTGGCAGCCCAGAAAATAAAGATCCCGATGATTAAGGCAACGGCAGTGGCAATAAAGACCGTCCTGCCGGATTTTTTTTCGATTTTTTTCTTTTTCACCATAACATTCCTGCCCCGCATCCCTTAAATATGCATGCTGCGGGTTGCTAAAATGCCGAGAAAGGCCTCCACCACGTCAGGATCAAACTGGCGGCTCGCTTCGTTTTTCAGCAGGCTGATCACCTTGTCTTCAATCCAGCCCTGCCGGTATGGCCTGCTGGATATCAGGGCGTCATATACATCGGCAACCGCGAGAATGCGGGCATTGATGTCGATGGCCTGACCGGCAAGGCCGTTGGGATAGCCTTTGCCGTCATACCTTTCGTGGTGCTGAATGACCATGGGGATAATATCGGCATAGGCCTTTATCGGTTCAAGAATTTTGGCGCCGATGGCTGGATGGTCCTTGACCTTGGTGTATTCTGCATCGGTGAGTTTGTCCGGCTTGTCCAGGATGGCCAGCGGAATGCCGATCTTGCCGATGTCGTGCAGGAGTCCTCCTCTAAATAAGGTTTCAACCTGTTTGTCAGCCCAACCCATTGCCCTGGCGATTTTTACCGCCGTTTCCGCCACCCGTTCCGAATGGCCGGAGGTCCAGGAGGATTTTGCATCAACGGTGCGGGCCAGCGCCTCGATGGTGCCCAGGGTGAGATGCTCCATATCTTCAATAAGTCTGGCATTGGACAGGGCAACTGCCAGCTGATCGGCCAAATGGCGGGCCTGCTGGAGTTTTTCTTCCTCCATAGAGCATTGTCCCCTGCTGCCCAAGGTGATAAAACCGGCCAGACGGTTTTTCAGAAAGACCGGCAACAGCAGGAATGCCTGAATCCCTTTTTCAGTAAAAACCGAGAGATGGTCCAGTGGTGCCTGTGGGCCGTCACATAAAAGATATGTGGCATTTTTTGTTAAGAGCTCAGCATCCGCCTCAGATATTTTAAGGGTTTCCAAGGCAGGTTTTTTTTGCTGGGGGTTCTGCAGGGAAAAAACCTGGGCGGTATTTTCCTGCAACGGGTTTATCAGGCTGAAAGCGATCAGGTCGCAGCCGAAAAAATCATACATGTTGGTAAGAGCCGTGTTGATTATTTTACCACTGTCCAGCGAGGAAAGGATTGCCCTGTCTATTTCCGCCCTGGTGCTCATGGCCTTGAATTGCTGGTCGAGCTGACTGGTCATGTTGTTAAAGGAGGATGCCAGTTCCTGAAATTCATCCCCGCTGGTTATGGAAACCCTTGTGCTGAAATCGCGTCTGCCCACTCTCTGGGTGCCTTCCTTCAGAACTTCCACCGGGGCTAGGGTTCGCCTTATAAAGACAAGGCTGAGCAGCAGCACAATCCACAAAGAGAGGAGCACCACCAGAGGGAAAATTTTACTGAAATGGGCCAGCGGCGCGAGCACCTCGGATTTTGCCTGGCCAAGCACAACCGTCCAAGTCTGGGAAAAAAATTTGGATTTGAGAAAGATGGGCCAGTAACTGGCAAGATAGGTGTCATTGCCATGTTGATATTCGAACTGGCGGGCAATCTCGCCTTCCTGGCGAAGGGCCACCATGCGGACTAGATTTTCCGGCACGGCATGGGAGCTGATCAGTAGTTTTTTGGTCATATCGAGGACAAAGAGTTCGGTCTGGGAGGGAAGGAAATTCTCAGACCCCAGGCCCCAGACATAGGAAGGAATAATCTCGCCGTAAAGAATAAACTCTTCGGGCGTGCCGGGGTGAACTGGTTTGATGATGAAGAGTTGGGCCGGTAAGTCCGGTCGCGGATGGGCGATGATGACAGTTTGCCCTTTGTGGAGGGCTTCGCTTTCCGCCGGGTCTAATTTCGGAGGATCGATCATATGGCCGACAATGTCGACCATGGGATGGCCGGCACGGTACTCGCTCATGATGGCAAAGCGCTGTTCCAGGCGTTCATGGAAATGCTCGGTGGCGTTCTCTGTTGTTTTTGCCATCAGGGCATGGGCAGCCATTACCTCCAGGTCCGTATCAAGCAGCATGAGCCGTTCGTATACTGACATGCCATAGGCCTTGGTCTGTTCCTGCAGTCTTTTGTGGCTTTGCAGCTCAAGCTGCCGGATGACCTGATTAAAGGAAAGGATGGTTAAGGCAACCATGGGAAGCAGGGCGCAGCAGATAAATAGCAGAAAAAAACGGCGTGCTACTTTGCTGCGTAGAAAACCAGAGGCAAAATTCATTTTTTTCTCCTGATCTGTGATATCCGAAAAAATTCCCTCAACTGTGTCATGGGTTGCTAATATTCTGAAACGGGACCTAAATATTGTCCGTCATTGGCCCGAACAATATCATCCCGGCTGCTTTTGGCGGTAAACGGTGATGCGGTTTTGCCGTCTGGTCCCATACTGTAGAGATCAAAATCCGAGTTGACCGGCACCATGAAGTGGTCCTTGCGCAATTTCCCGGGCGCGGTGCCCTCCACCGGCAGATAACGATAGGGATTGTCCCAGGCGTCTTTCATGTCGTCCAGGCCGATTTCGTCAAGGTTCTGTGGATAGCGGTTATAGGTATAATAAAAATTGTTGATTTCCTTTTCCAGCATACGGATTTCGATAAGAACCTTCTTTGTCTTCACCCTTTCCACGTAGGTGCGAAAAGTTGGCATGGCGATGGCCGAGAGGGTCCCCATAATAGCAATGACGATTAAGATCTCAATAAGGGTAAAACCGGAAGATGCGATTCTTCGTTTTTTGGCGCCTGGGGATAAAGGGGCGGTGCTTTTTCGGCCCAGGAGTCTGGTGAAGAAGGTGATGGAAGAGTTCATCATATGTCCATGTCGTATTTGACCAGACTGCTGTGGGAAAGTGATGAGCACACAAACATATCTTAAATTCTATCAAAATAATTGTATGAAAGTAAAGAGCACGGGCAAAGAATATGCTGAGGTGAAAGATTTTTCCCCAACAATTTTATCTGGATATTCGGCGGGGAGTAACGACGAAGAATCGATAATTGAGAAGAAGTGAGCCGCATAAAACCAAGGTTGGCATTGGTCAACGTCATGCACTTGGGGAAAATCGGCAACTGGAGTTGTGGCATGGTTTGGGGCCTCATGCGAAGAGGATAAGATTCGTCAAGATATGGAATTTCGGTACATTATCAAAATCTTCCCGCCACGACAACAAAAGTTGCCATCCCCGTGAGTAATCCATGATTTCTTCATGAATTCAACGAGTTGTTTTTTCCAGCGCCAGTCGTGCACTACTCACGAGGTCAGGTGGTCTGAAATTGCCCGCCTGTCCAGCCCCTGCCCCCTCCGATCCTATCATTATTACTTGCAATCGTTCCCTTAAAGAGAATATTGGAGTATATTAAGCTTTTGGAATATCTTGCACCCTGCATTTTACAGAAAATAAACCTATCCAGGTTTTGTTGAAAATAAGCAAACTCACCCAAAAAAATATGCCAAGCCTTCCGCTTTGCTGCCAAGGGCTCCCATCAACTCCGAATGACAAGCGAATATGACAGAAAATAATATCATCGAATTAACTCCGTTCCGCATCGATCTGACCCGTGCTCTGGCCCGCCGGGGCGAGCGACTTCTGGCCTCCAACGACCTGGCCGAGGAGGTCGCACTCCTCGAACCCCTGGAAGCATACTATATCGTCAGGGAGATCGGCTTGGGTCAGGCTCTGCCCGTCCTCCTCCAGTTGAGCCACGAACAATTGGAGGCCTGTATCGATCTGGACTGCTGGAACCGTTACGATTTTGCCGTTGACAGTCTTGATGAATGGCTGACGGCCTTTGCGCTGGCCGGTCCCGAAACCCTGGCCACGTCTTTTTTCTCCCTGGACTATGTGGTGCAACTCCTCTTTCTGACTCAGACCGTCACGGTGTATGACCCTGATACTGATCAGGTTCCGCCGGAGGACGAGGAGAATGGCAAGCCCCGCGCCATGACCCCGGACGGTTTTTATCTCCTGGAGTTGAAAACAGAAATGGTGCTGAAGATCCATCCCTTTACTTTGCTGGATGCCATGTACCAATATGATCCCACCGGTACACAGCAAATCCTCAGCCAGGTCCGGGTGGATCTGCCGACCCAGATCGAAGAAGAAGCCTTGCGCTTCCGCAACGGCCGCATGCAGGATATGGGCTTTGTCACACCGGACGAGGCCTCCGTTCTCTTCTCTCGGCCGGCCAGTCGGCAGCCGTTGCCCCGGCCGCAGAAACCGCTGGACAGTGCGCTCACCCGTGTACCGTCCGTCTATGCCGGCACCTTGATCGCAACCACCCTGTTACAGCAGGCCCTGTCCCTGATTACGGACCAGGAATTTCTCTCCCGCCTGGAGCAGGAAATCGTCTGGGCCATAAACAGCGCGATCATCGCCTATGGAGAAAAAACGCAGGATATCAAACAGATCACGGATATTGCCGAGCGGGTGCGGGACACCATTTCCCTGGGCCTGGAATCACTGTTGGCAAAGCAGGAGCCCAACTGCCCGCTGGATGGCCCGGAAGCAGCCGCCAAAGCATCCGACTTGCTGGAGGTCTGGTGCATAACCGATCTGTTCCGGCACGGCTTTGCCGCGACCCAGGGGCTCCAGCAGGAGGCGCGGCAGGCCTTGCGTGAGCCCCGATTTCGTACCTGGTATGAGCTGGCGGATACGCAACAGTCGGATGAGCCGGTTGATCGGCTGGAGCGCGCCTTTGTGACCGCGCTGCTCGGCCGTCACCCCTTGCACAGCGGTTTTGATCCGGCCAGAGCCGAGGCTGTCAAGGCCTTTGCCTGCCTTGCCGATATCGATGCAGCCCACGTCCGCCTGAAACGGCTGGTCGACCAGATCTGCCGCCAAGCTTGATCTGCTGCAATGGAGACAACTGACCAGTGAATAGTAAATAATGAAGATACGCGAACTCACCCCTGAAAATTATGCCAAGGTTTCCGGCTTGTTGCGGCAGGCATTCCCCCGCAGCATGTATGAAGTGCAATTAGTTGAAAATTTGCACAAAAATGGCAAGGCCGTGTATGAGTGGGTGTGTATTCATGTCAATACGGTCATCGCCGCCATTGCCTTTTCCAATGCCTATAACGGCTCTGCTGTTTGCGGCCTGCACCTGGCGCCGCTGGCGGTGAAGCCGGAGTTTCAAAAGCAGGGGATAGGTTCCGAGTTGCTGCGCTTTGCCTTGCGGCAGGAGGTCATCAAGGCAAATACCATCTTTGTTTTAGGCGATCCCCGTTTTTATCGGAAGTTTGGCTTTGAGCCCTGTGCCATGCCGCTTTGTCCCTTTGATAAAGATAACGCCCATTTCCTCAGCCTGGGCAATAACACAGCGAGCCAGTTCACGGTGGGGTATGAAGCGGAATTTAACAAGGGGACACCGGGTGGACAGGGCGGGGGCGGGGCACGGGTTTCGCGTAAAAAAATACAGGGGAAAAAATGGCACAGATCGGCAAAATAAATAAGCTCAGGGTAAAAAGAATACGGGACTACGGCGCCCACCTTGATGGCGGTGAGTTGGGAGACATTCTCCTGCCGATAAAGGATGTTCCCGAGAAGTGCCAGGCTGGCGATGAGGTTGAGGTTTTTGTTTATACGGACCGGGAAGATCATCTGCGGGCAACCACCCAAAAACCCCAGGCAACGGTCGGTCAGTTTGCCGGATTGCGGGTGGTGGCAAGCACGTCGTCCGGCGCCTTTCTGCACTGGGGGCTGGAAAAAGATCT
Source organism: Pseudomonadota bacterium (assembly GCA_018897105.1). GTDB lineage: Bacteria > Desulfobacterota > Desulfobulbia > Desulfobulbales > SURF-16 > SURF-16. Next base: position 7,041 of record JAHILF010000155.1, on the reverse strand, counting down.
GCTTGTGCCGAAGAGTGAACAGCAGGACAAAATGGCGGAAGGCAAATCATATATTGTCTTTGTCTTCCTTGATGAAAAAACCAAGCGCATCACCGCCTCGACCAAGCTGGATAAATTTCTCAGCCCGCAGCCCCCGGACTATAAAGAGGGCGAAGAGGTGGATCTTCTTATCTATGAGAAAACAGATCTGGGATATAAGGCGATTGTTAACCATTCCCATGGGGGCATGGTTTATAAAAACGAGGTGTTTCAGAAGCTTTTCAATGGCCAGCAGCTGAAAGGCTACATAAAAAAAATACGCGAAGACCTCAAAATTGACTTGAGCCTGCAAAAACCTGGCTATCAAGGCGTTGATGATATTTCCCTGGCCATTCTCAAGGCTCTGAAAGACCATGGCCGCAGGATTGCGGTCACCGATAAAAGCCCGCCGGAAGATATTTACTCCCTGTTCGGGGTAAGTAAAAAAACCTTCAAAAAGGCAATTGGCGCCCTCTACAAAAAAAGGCTTATCACCCTCGACCCCAATGGTATCAGTCTTGCCGGGTGATGGGGGAAGCCACAATTGTTACGAAAAAGAGAGGGTTTCATCGAATACCGTGGCGGCAAACGATACGAGGATGAGAGAGAAGATGGCTGAAAAACCGGATAAAGAGCAGCAGTTGAAATCTTTGGCTGAAGCGCTGAAGATGGAGATGATCATCAACCAGGCGTTAATCGATGTGCTCGTTGAGAAGGGGATCCTGACCCATGATGAGATTATGGCCAAGACCAGGGAAATCAAAATAAAGCAGGGGATCGTGTTGAGCAGCGAGGCAAGCAACAAGGCGTCGAATTGACGTTTTTTCAGTTACGGGCTCTTCGGCAATATATCGGACCAACCGGTTTAAGATTTAAAATCTCAAATTTCTCAGTATCAACAAAAAGATAAGGTTGCCATTGCAATACTATTGCTGATATGTTTACTTTAATAGGCGCGACAAATTGCCCTATTTACAAATTTAATATCCCCTTGTAAGAGTTTGTTAGGATATATACTGATAAAGCTAAACCCATCGTGAGGTGGGGACGGAAAGCCAAGGATCTTTTTTAAGATAGCCGGGTTGCCAATTTATGGTGACCCGGTTTTTTTGTTTTTAAAATCCGATGTCCCTTGGACTTCAGCCGGTTTCAGTAGGCGTTATGGAAGAGGAGGAGTCCTTAAATTGTTACTCCTCACTGAGCAAGTATGTCCTGTCAGTGGTAGTCCCGCTTGACCGGGGATAGTTTTGCCGAATGCCTATTCCCAGGTAGCAGACGGTCTGCCATCTGACTGAAACGCATTGCAGATTCCTACGGGAAACGCTCCGTAGTGAAGGCTCGCGCACTGGTTCAGCAGGTCAGCGCTGGAAGCGGGTCGGGTTCGATGACGTTTCGATGCGACGATGGATGGTTTACGGGATGATGCGGGGAGATCGGTTCAGGAAGTACATTGCTCAATAAAGGTTTGCCTATTCAGTTCATGACTTGAAGGATTCCCTTAAGGAAATTGTCCAAGGTGATCCTGGTTCACAAATAGAGGTCACGCCATGATCCGCTATCTGCACGGAGTTGTTTGGATTGTCTTCTCAACCGTGATGTTTTTCACGTCAAGCCATGTAGCCATGGCTGACGATCAGACCATAACCGGCGGTCTCTATCATGACGGTGGGTTGGTGGACTCCTTTGTTGAGCCCCTCCCGTCATTCGGGTCCAGTACCAATGCGTCGGCGCGCACACTGGACTCCGTTCCTACCGGCAGTAAATCCCAGATCTTCCGACAGCGAGTTCAGCCTGCCAAACCCGGCACGGAAATGCAGAGCCGCAATCTGGCCTTCGCGCGGGCCGCGGAAGCCGGGGCTAAGTTGCGAGAGCTGCTACGGCGCATGAGTGCACGGGAAGGAGAGGATCAGGTAGCGGATCGGCAATCCTTGCAAGCCTTACTTCAGGAGTTTGAAGCAACACATGCCGAGGTACGCGAGGCGCTGAATCGGATCGGGGACCGCGTCATTGAACTTGGGCTCGATCAGTCCGTCCAGGAGCGACACCTCGAGGCGGTGAGAGCATTCGTTGAGGGCAGCAAGGAGTTACGTGCTGCAATCAAAGACGTGATCGACGACAAGCCGGATGCGCTCCTGCAGGCGCATGATGTGATGCAGCGGCTGAAGTTCCGAGATGATCCGCCTCTGCTGAACTCGGGACTGCCATTTCAGAAATATGTGTTGGAGGCGCCGCGGCTCACTCGCCAGCAGGCCGATGCCACTCTGGAAGCAGAGGCACTGGAGGCAGAGGCGCAGGCAGACATTCGTGTCAACGACCTGGCAATCACCCCTCCCACCGCTGATGATCTCGCCGAGACGCCCGACATCAAGTTTACGCCTGAGATCACCGCCAAGGCAACGGAACTCGGCAAATCCCCGCTGGCCATCTACGAATTCGTGCGCAACAAGGTTTCATTCGAGGCGTACCTGGGATCCCGCAAGGGTGCCGCGAATACCCTTGAGCAGCTCCGGGGCAACGATACTGACCAGGCCTCCCTTCTGCTTGCGCTCCTGCGCGTGTCGGGCATCCCCAGCCGTTACGTGCGCGGCACGGTGGAGATGGCCCCTGAGGCCACCATGAGCTGGCTCGGCGTCGACGACGCTGCCAAAGCGGCCAGCATCCTCACCACTGCGGGTCTTGACGGCATGGCCATCGTGAATGGCCCCGATGTGGTCGCAATTCGCTCAACACATGTCTGGGTCGAGGCCTACCTCCCCTACTCTAACTACCGGGGCATCCCAAACGACAATACCGGCAGGAGTTGGGTTACACTTGACCCCAGCTTCAAGGGGAATGACATCAACCTTGGCGAGGACGTCCTCGCCCCTATGGGCTTTGATGTGGAGAGCTTCATCACCGCATACATTTCATCTGTCAGCGATCCGGATCCCCTCGAGCAGCTTGAATCCGACATCCAGGCTTATCTCGATGCGAACGATTCGGGCAAGACCGTTACCGACATCGAACGCAAGCAGCGGATCGCACCTCAGCTCCTTGGCTTTTTGCCCGGGAGCACCCCCTATTCAGTGCGGGCCATCAGTGATAGACTCGCAGAACTGGAGGCCGCTAAGCGCTACAAGGTCCGCTTCCACCTCTACGACGACACCACCGATTTCATCGACTATACGATCGACCTCCCCGTGCTGGCTGGAAAGCGACTGACCATCGAGTATGTCGGAGCTACCGCGACCGATCAGGACACGATCGACTCATTTGGCGGCATTTACGAAACACCGCCCAACCTGGTGGACGTGAAGCCGGTACTCGAGCTGGACGGCATTGCCATCGCCACCTCGAGCAACTCGATCGGTATGGGGTACACCCACAGCTCCGACATGCAGTTCATCCAGCCCGTCGGCGCCTCGAACGTTCAGCCCTTTGTGCGGAATGAGATTATCGCGGGCAATGGCCAGGCGATCGGCTTCGATACCTTTCTCGACGTACACGACTCATTTCTGGGCGGGGACACCTTTCCCGCCGAGGACTTTCTGGAGGCCATCCTGCACACAACCGCCACCGACTACCTGAGCCGGGTGGATCGGGGCATGGAGAAGGCGGAGCGTTTGATGCGGGTAGTGACGACCCAGGACGTCAGCGAGGCCATCGTCGAGAACGCTATCTCGGTGTCTTACTCCTTCGGCGTACCGGTGACCTTCGAGTGGACGGGACTTACAGTGGATGCCGACCGCCGCATCATCGGCACCTTCGACGTCGATGGTGACGGCTCCCAGGATCTTCCCTATATGAAGCTCACCGGCATCCACGGTTCGCTTATGGAGAACCGCGTTTTTGAAGAGATGTTTGATCAGGACGCGGTGTCGACCATTAAGATCATCCAGCTGGCGAGCGATGCAGGAATCGGCATCTGCACGATCCAGACCAGCGTCTATGGCGAATGTCCTGGGATCACCCAGCCGAGTTACGTCATCAGCGCCCTCAACAGCGCGCTCAGTCAGGGACATGTGATCACGATCCCCGAGGACCCGATCACCGTGAGCCAGTGGTCGGGCACCGGGTACATCGACCTGGACCCCACCACCGGGGCCGGCGGCTATATCATCAGCGGCGGGATCAGTGGGGCCGTGCAGACGGATGCGGGCGGGGCCACGGTGGAGACCTGGTCCGATAATCTTGGATGCGAGCCAAATACAGGGGGAACCATAACGATCATACAGCCTGCCGACCCTGCCCCGGCCTCAAGCGTGGTCTACTGTGCGGACAACACTTACATTCCGATTGAGATCCGTTACCAATACACATGTAAGAACGATGGGTCCTCGCAGGATCTCACTGTCACCCATCAGACGTCGAGCACAAAGGAACAGTTGGGGGGAGGAGAATACGAACTCCGAGTCGATGCGTTCGGCACGACAGCGACCCGGAAGATTACGATAGTCGGGGTGGAGAAACTAACGACGGCTTCAGGAATTGAGGTCGACGACGGAGATGGAGACGCGAATACTCGCAGGTTCATTGTGGCTCACGACTCGGCCGGGGCCGCAGTGACTGTCGTCGCCACACCCAAGCCGGTGGTTGCCGAAGCGGATCTTCCCGGATGTTGGTCGCTGACCGGTGGGAATGGCTCGGGGAAGCTGAGTAGAACGGTCGACCGAACGAGTCCAGTTCAGAAAACACTTACCGCGACTGCTGGTAGTTCGACCAAGTCCACCGAAATCATCGTCTTGGGATTTACGGTTGAGTCACCATCGGCGGCCGTGTGCGATGGAAATGCCGCACCGGTTTCCATCAAGCCACTTCCAGCTGCTCTTCCCGTGTCGATATTGAGCAATGTCTCGGGGCTTACGCTGAGCTCGAGCACAGACGCGACTTCCTTCGGCAATCCTGCCAGTACAACAACACTGACTTTCGATGCGATTGCTACACCGGCATACACGACAAACGTGCAGAATGCTCGTCTCTACGCGAACGTGGCAACTCAGTGCAATTCCTCGAGCGTCTACACGATAAAGGGGACCGGAACCGTTGGTGGTGAAGCGGTCAAGTCCACCGACACCGCGTCTTCGAAGCTCACCGTCGACATGAGTTGCATCTTTGCCGCGAACCCGCATGCGGGTCTCGATCCTCCCATATTCATTGGCTCACCGACTGTCACCGTAACTAACCCCAGCCCTGGTGTGTTTACGGCGACACTCGCGATCGGGACCTTCGCCGAGAGCCTTGTTGCCAGCACCAAGGCTCTCGGGGGCATCCCGCCTGCATCTCAGTATCGACCGATGATCGTGGCTGAGGAGAATTTCCATGTAACTCAATGGAACCAGACTGGCTCGGCTGTACTGTCGACGATCTACGATGCGACTAGAGTGATGACCAATGCGACGGCCATGGGCCCCTTTACGGCAGGAACTTCCGCTGCAGCGCAGGGCTTGGCGACAACAGCATTCACGAGCGCATTGAGCACGGAGTTGTCGACGGCGGCGACACGGTTTGGTCCACTGACAGGTACTAGCCTAGCGTGTCAGGCCGAGGTTGAAGCGAAGGCAAGTGCTGGGGCAACACACTTCGGCAAAATTCAATGCACCTATCCTAACTGTACGCCCTGAATCCGTATGGAGGTTAATCGATGAAAATTTTTGAACTTACGGGCCATGTGATCGTCACTATTCTGCTCATTGCAGGTCATGCTGCGTGTGCTGGAGCAGCCCCCGTTGATGGGTTGCCTTCGGATGTCGAGGTGCAGATCGTGCAGACGTTGGCTCATGGAATATCGAAGGATAACGTCGCAATCGTTGTCGCCGAAGCAGGGGGGAGTGGACCCATGGGCGCCGACTCGGTGATTCCTGAAGAGACTCCCGGCTACATGGGCGCTGTTACTGAGTTTTCCTTGACCCCATTTCGAACCCAGCGAATCATCAAGGGAAAAGTTGACAGACGGTTTTTCGTGCAGCATCCGACCGATCTTTCAGAGTTGTCCCGTCGCGGGTATCTGTCGCTGCAGTGGCATCCTGACTCGCAGTGGCTGCTTCTTCTGAAGACTCCTCTCGCGGTCGACAACGCGCAGTACGCCCGCGTAGCAGGGCAGGTGGATCGATTGGGAGCGCGCGATTACCTGACAGAATCGACGTTCTTCACAGTATTCGATCAGGGATTCGGTGCCCTCTGTCTTGGGTGGGAGCCTCGGAAGTCCATGCCTGAAGGGCTCTACCTTGTTCCAAGAGGTGTCACCGGAGACATCGAATTCATTGTGAAGTATGTTGAGCGAATTCGAGAAGCTGGGGACGACTACTCGGCGAACCAGACCCCGAAGAGCCAGCTGACGACCTCGATCGGCCAGCAGGTGTACGAGCTGCTTTTTGGAGCCAAACCGGAAGGGTTGGAGAAGGAGCAATCACTTCCGAAAGGTGCGGAGAGAATCCACTAAACTGTGGATCATGAGGACGCCCTTAACATTTAAAGTTTCATTCAAAGGGAAAATTGAAAGGGGACGGGGCAGAACAAACGGGGATGGATTTATTGTGCGGCCGGCAAGGTCGTGTAGTTCAAGCGGGTGTGAAGCCCGCCCCGGAAGACTGGCTAGCCCCGGGTAGTAAGTCCTTGGAGGCTCTTTGGCAACACAGAGCTTTAAGCGTAGGACAGCAAGCAGATAGGCCGTAAGCCGAAAGGTTGAAGGGAAAAACAGAGGGGTTTTGATTATTGATAAGGTAAATACGGAGGTTGAATGAATTCGCTGTTAAAACACTGACGTTGAAAATAGAATGCCGAGTCGTTTTCAACGCAATACGAAGAGAAATTTGGACTTCTCATAACTAGAAAAGAGCAGAATAAAAATGAAAAAACAATTTTCTATAAATCTAGTTAAGGCAATTAGAATTACATCATTTTCATTTAGGAGCTGTAAAATAATAACATGGCCATTTTTTTGATAAATGTGTTAATATGGCAGCATGGATATTGAATCGGCAATCAGGGAACGTTATCAAAATCTCGAATGGGCCTTGGATGAAAGGCTTAGGCGCTTATATGCCG
>JAHILF010000154.1 GCA_018897105.1 Pseudomonadota bacterium | reverse complement strand
GGTCAGATTTGGTTGCGCCGATTAAGCAAAACCGCAGGCGTAGCAGTGCTCCGGCGAGGATTTTGCGATTGAGGCACGGCCAAAGATGGCCTGAAGACGGGATGCGTTATGGTATTTTGGCATTTTCCGAGTCCCTAAGATACACTTGCGGTCAATCAGTTGCACAGCGCCTGCTTCTCATCACCCAGGGAATCGCATGCATAACGGCAAACTTTCTGCTGCTTCATCACAAACTGCTCCTTCCGGTGACGATTGGCTTTCCGCGGTCAATTCGTTGGACGATCTTGTCATGATCGTGGATCTGCGCCACCGAATTCTTGCCGCAAATTCCGCTGTAACCGAAATCACCGGCCTGTCGGAAAAAGAAATTGTCACCAGAACCTGTTGCCAGATCTTTCACCATACGGATACCCCTCCTGCCGCCTGCCCCCTTGAAGTCCTCAAACAGTTGCCCAGCCCCCAGACAACCAGTATTGAAATGAAACTTCTTGACCGTGTCTGCCAGGTCACCGCTACCCCCATTTTTGACAGCCATGGGAAACTGGTCAAGGCTGCCTGCACTTCCAGGGATATAACCGGTCGCGACAAGGCCAGCAGAGAACTGGAGAAAGCGAACCGCGCGCTCAGAACCCTCAGCGAATGTAACAAAATTCTGGCCCGCCCCCTGGCTGAGCAGGAAATGCTGCAGCAGATCTGTCGGGTTATTGTTGAAGAGGGAGGTTATCATTTGACCTGGATCGGTAGCGCTCTCGATGACGCGGAAAAAACCGTCCATCCTCTTGTGCACTGGGGCTTTGATCACAACTATCTGGAGTCGATAAAAATTGTCTGGGCGGACAACGAGCTGGGTCAGGGTCCCACGGGCACGGCCATCCGCACGGGGCGGCCCGTGGCCTGCCAGAACATTCTGACTGATCCCCGATTCACTCCCTGGAGAGAGGAGGCGCAAAAACGGGATTATTCCTCTTCCGTTTCCTTGCCGTTACTCGTCAATGAAAAAACAATCGGCGCTCTGAACATCTATGCCGTTGAACAGGACTGCTTTGCCGCACAGGAGCTGGGACTGCTGCAGGGTCTTGCCTCGGATATCAGCTATGGGATTATTACGCGGAGAATAGCTCAGGAACGCAAAAAGACGGAATCGGAGATGGCAAAAAGGGCGTCCGAGTGGACTTTTGCCATGGATTTCATCGAGGATGCCGTTTATCTGCTTGATCTGGACGACAGGATCATCCATGCCAACAGCTCCTTTTATAAACTGATCGACTCAAGCCCGGAACAGGCTATCGGCAAAGACATCTGTTCCATTATGCATCCCCTGGGGGAAGCTGCTCCCTGCCCTGCCTGCCAGGCAAGAAGAGAAAGACGGGATGCGGTAATCATCATGGAAGCCGACCACCCGGCTAATCCCGCCGGACGACCCATTCAGGTGATGGTGAAGATCATCCGCGATGGAAACTATTCTCCTCTCAGCGTCATCATGGGCATTCGTGATCTATCACCTCTGGAGGAACTGCGCAAACAGGCCCAGATCATCAACCAGATAAAAGAGGCTGTCATCACCACCGACCCGGAGGGCATTGTCACCACCTGGAATAACGGGGCGGAAAAGCTTCTCGGTTTTGCCAGACAGGAAGCGGTCGGCAAAAGGATCTCCTTTTTACAGATTCACCGGGAGGCGGATCCCAGGCAGAAAGAGCGGGTAAACGGGAAATTGTTTGCCGGGTCCCACCGGGAAGCCCGCATCCTGCGCAAATCAGGCACGCCCATTCATGCCCTGATTTCTTCATCCGATCTCCTGAGCCAGTCCGGGGAAAAAAAGGGAACGATCTTCACCATAACGGATATCAGCGATCGCAAAATAGCAGAAATAAAGCTGATGGAAAGTGAAGAACGATTTCGGTTGCTTATTGAAAACACCAGTGACTGGATATGGGAAGTGGATGAGGCCGGCAACTTTACCTATGCAAGCCCCAAGGTACGGGAGTTGCTCGGTTATGAGCCTGAGGAACTCATCGGCACCAGCCCCTTTGCCCTGATGCCGGCAGACGAGGCAGCCCGCGTGATCGAGATGTTTGATCAAATGGCAGCGGCACGGGAGCCCTTTACCGGGATGGAGAATACCAACCGCCACCGCAATGGCCATCTGGTGGTGCTGGAGAGCAGCGGGGTGCCGATTTTCGATGAGTATGACAATTTCCGCGGGTACCGGGGGGTTGATCGTGATATCACCGCCCGCAAGGAGGTTGAAAAAAACCGGGCCAACCAGGCAAGCATGTGGGCTCTGGGATCGGACATCGGCCAGGCCATTACCACTGCCGGGGATTTGCGGCTGATGGTGCAGAAATGCTGCGAAGCTTTTGTGCAACGGCTTGATGCCGCCTTTTCCCGCATCTGGATATTTCATCCCATGGAAAAAATGCTCATTCTGGAAGGAAGCGCCGGGATGTATACGCATCTCGACGGTCTCCATGGGCGCATTGCCCTCAACAGTGATTACAAAATCGCCCTGATTGCCACAACCCACAGACCCCATCTGACCAACCAGGTAATCGGCGATCCCCAGATAAAGGATCAGCAATGGGCGCAAAGAGAGAAGATGGTGGCTTTTGCCGGCCATCCCCTGCTGGTTGGCGACAGGCTGGTCGGGGTCATGGCCATGTTCTCCAGGATACCGCTTTCCGATTTCATCCTGAAAACCTTTGAGTCGGTGGCCGACAAGATCGCCATCGGCATTGACAATAAACTGGCGGAACAGGAAAAAGCGGTCCTGCAGAAACAGATCCGCCAGATGCAGAAAATGCAGGCCATCGGCACCCTGGCCGGCGGTATTGCCCATGACTTCAACAACATCCTGACAGCAATCCTGGGCTATGGCGATCTGCTCAAACATCAACTTGACGGCAATGCCGACGCACAGGATTGCGCGGAGCAGATCCTGCTGGCCGGCAACCGCGCCAAAAACCTGGTGCGGCAGATTCTCACCTTCAGCCGGCAGACCGAACAGGAACGCCATCCGTTGTATGCCCATCTCATCGTCAAGGAGGCGATCAAGCTCCTCCGCGCCTCCATCCCCGCCTTCATCCGGATCAAAGAAGATATCGACCCGAAATGCGGGACCATCATGGCGGACCCAACCGAGTTGCACCAGATCGTCATGAATCTCTGCACCAACGCCTATCATGCCATGCAGGATCAAGGCGGCATCATGGAGGTAAAGCTGCAAAAGGTGCAGATTACCGCCGAACTTGCCAAGGCCAACCCGCGGCTGCACGAAGGGGAATATGCCGTGCTGGAGGTGCGCGACACGGGGTGCGGCATGGACCCGCTCTTGCTGGAGCGCATCTTCGAGCCCTATTTCACCACCAAGCAGCCAGGCGAAGGAACAGGAATGGGACTTGCCCTGGTGCACGGGATTGTCGAAGGTCTTGACGGTGCCATTGTCGTTGACAGCACCCTGGGCCGGGGAAGCACCTTTGCCATCTATCTGCCGATTTTAGAAACTCAAAAAACCACCGAGAGCCAGGCAAATGCCGAGTTGATTCCCGGAGGCAACGAACGCATCCTGTTTGTCGATGACGAGGAGACAATTGTCTCCCTGAGCCGGAAGCAGCTACTGAGTCTCGGCTATGACGTTACTGCCACGACAAGCAGCCAGGAGGCTTTGAAACTCTTTGCCGCCGCCCCTCACAGTATTGATCTTGTCATCACGGACCAGATGATGCCGCACATGACCGGTACCGAATTTTCCAGAAAGCTGATTACTATCCGCCCGGATATTCCAATAATCCTGCTCACCGGTTTCAGCCATACCCTGATGCCGGATCAGGCAAAAAAGATAGGCATCAGGGAGTTTGCCATGAAGCCTCTTCTCACCAACGAACTGGCCCAGATAATCAGAAAGGTTCTGGAGGAAAAGTAATCCTCTGAGCCTCTTGCAAAATGAACATCTACTCCGATCGGCTAAAAATATCCTGTGCGGCGTCTTCCTGGTGAAATCGTCCTCAACGTAGCACTGCTACGCTTCCGGGCGGTTTCACAACTCATCCTTGCACAGAAAATTTTTCTC
>JAHILF010000153.1 GCA_018897105.1 Pseudomonadota bacterium | reverse complement strand
TGCTGAGCCATGGTGCACCTCCAACATAATTTTTGTGATGAGAAATTTATTGGATTGTAACATGGCTCGTTATTACATTTTCATCTTTTGTTGTGCTCACGGCGCGCCGTGAGAATGAGAGTTTATATGAAAGTCCTTTCCCCAGCGCGTAATGCATCCTGCAGTAGGAGCAGGCCTTGCCCGCGATAACGAAGTTTTGGTAATGCCGAAGTTCGCGGGCAAGGCCCTCCCCTACCCCGCGAACTTTCATGCTTCGTTGTTCCCGCTTGCGGAGTTGGGGGTTAGCTCGTAAATACATTTTCATGCTCGGGGGTTACAAATTCCCGGTCATGAGGGTTTAGAGGTCTTAACGTTATTTTTATGAACTTTATGCAAAGCCCAGTGTCATAAAACAATAATAATTGATAACACCTTGTTGACAGGCTATTATATTGACACTCTGTAACACTTCATGGTATCAGGCTATTTTTTATATTTTTTTATCCGCATAGTAAACCAAATTCGACTAACCCTAACACCACCAAGGATAGCATGAGTAACAAGAAAAACAGTATATGGAGTTTTTTCGCATCGGTTAAACTCGCCCTCTTTGTTCTTTTCTTTCTTGCCATAGCCTCCGTTATCGGCACCGTCATACCCCAGAACGCCCCCCCCGATGCATACATAAATGAATTCGGGGCAAACATGGCCAGGTTTTTTCAGATACTTGACATTCCGGACATGTATAACTCCTGGTGGTTCATAGGTCTGCTTATCATGCTGGCACTCAATCTCACCATCTGCACCATAGAAAGACTGCCCAATGTCTGGCGTCTTGTCGTGCAGGACAATCTGGAAACAGATATTGACCGGCTTGCCAAAATGAGGCCGAGCAAAGAGATCCTTACCTCTCTTTCCCCTGAGGAAGCCGCAAACTGTGCTCGGGCAAGTCTGGCGGAAAACGGCTGGCAAGCAAAAGAGGCCCCCCGCGACGCAGGCATTCTGCTTTTCGCCCAGAAATGGCCATGGACCCGCTTTGGCGTCTATGTGGTCCATACAAGCATTCTCGTCATATTTGCCGGGGCAATGATCGGCTCCCATTTCGGTTACAAAGGCAGCGTTATGATCCCGGAGACACGCTCCTCCGACACCATTTACTCCTTTAACAACCAAGAACCGATCAAGCTGGGCTTTGAAGTGCTGTGCAAGCGCTTCACCCTAACCCACTATGCCAACGGCGCCCCCAAGGAATTCCGCTCCGATCTGGCCATCCTGGAAAATGGCAAGGAGGTGCTGACAAAATCCATTGTGGTCAACGATCCTCTTACCTACAAAGGACACACCTTCTACCAGTCCAGCTATCAGTCATATAAAAAGTTCCTTATTTCCCTTACCGATAACCAGACGAAACAGGCAGAAACCTTTCTCATCGAACCGGGCAAAGAAATCAAATGGCCGGTGGAGGATGTAACATTCGGCATCATCAACCGGGAGATGACAGAAACCCCGTTCCTGTACAAATATAAGGTATGGTTCAAAGACGGCACCGGTGTCGCGGAGCCATTCTGGATAACGGACGGGGACACGACCACCGTCAAACGTAACGGCAAAGAATACACCTTTGCTCTGAAAGAATTTTTTGCAACCGGCCTGCAGGTTACAAAAGACCCGGGTGTCTGGTATGTTTATACAGGCTGCATGCTCATGCTGCTTGGCCTGATGGTTGCTTTTTTCCTTTCCCACCGCCGCATCTGGGTTTACATCAAACAAGAAGGCGACGAGACCAGCGTCCTGGTAAGCGGAAACGCCAATAAAAACAGACCGACTTTTGAAAAGAACTTTGACGCAGTGAACCGAAGTCTTGAGGAAAAAATAAAAGCCGCACCTGAAACAACATAATCTGACAAATTGCCGGAAAGACACTCTTTTACTACTGTATGCATACAAGAGGATAGACAATGACAAGTTCTCAACTGTTAGGAATCAGCACCCTCGGCTACCTGGTGGCCTCGGCTCTTTACATAGCCACCCTTATTTTCAAAACAAAAAAAAGCGGCATTGCGGCATCCGTTGTCACACTCATCACCTTCCTGGTCCAGACAGTTGGTATCGGTCTCAGATGGTATGAATCATATCATCTGGGCTTTGGTCATGCCCCCTTGTCTAATATGTATGAATCGCTGGTTTTCTTTTCCTGGGCCATCGTTATCTTCTACCTGATACTGGAAGTGAAATTCAATAACCGGCTCATCGGCGCCTTTGCCATTCCCTTTGCCTTTATCAGCATGGCCTACGCCTCGTTCGGCAAGGGAATCACCCAGGAGATCTCTCCTCTTATTCCTGCCCTGCAAAGCAACTGGCTCATTGCCCACGTTATTACCTGCTTCATCGGCTATGCCGCCTTTGCCGTTGCCTGTGGCCTTGGCTGCATGTATCTGGTAAAAAGCTCCGCCGAGGATAAACCAGACGCTGGTCTGATCGGCACCCTGCCAGGTCTCAAAGTCATTGATGACATCATTCATAAAACCATCATTTTCGGCTTTCTCTGGTTAAGCGCAGGAATCATTACCGGCGCAATCTGGGCAAATTCCGCTTGGGGCACCTATTGGAGCTGGGACCCTAAGGAAACATGGTCGCTGATCACCTGGTTCATTTACGCCGCCACTCTCCACGCCCGTTTCACCCGCGGCTGGCAGGGCAAACGCATCGCCTGGCTGGCCATCATCGGCTTTCTATCGGTGATCTTCACCTATTTCGGCGTCAATTTTCTCCTGTCAGGACTCCACAGCTACGGCAGCAGCTAACCCGTTGTAATAAAATAGCATCTTAGTTTGCTTGTCCGAGATGGCATTAGGAGCCGTAACGAAATATTCAAAAATGAAGCGGCATTTCGTAACGGCTCCTAAAAATGACCGAAGCTTCATCTTTTTCCCTCTTCTATCTTGACAAATTAAGAGCGACAACGTAAAAAGAAACCGTTTATCTAGTTTTTGTGTGTGTTAGGTTAAGTAACAAATTCAATCAAGGGGAGAATGAAACATGTTCAAAAAAACCATTGTATCTTTTACAGCTTTTGCATTCCTTGCCGGATTCACTGGCATTAATTCCGCCATGGCCGAAACCGACAAAGGACCCGCAGAGTTAGTACTCCAGGCCACAGTTGACGCTGCCAAAAAACCCAAACCAGCCACTTTCTCGCATAAAAAACATCAAGATAACGCAGAAATAAAAATGACCTGTGGCGATTGCCATCATGGCAAAGACGCTGAAGGCAAACAGGTTGCTTACACCGACGGCATGAAGATCGAAAAATGTGAAACCTGCCACAACAAGGCTGCCGGCCTCAAGAAAGAAATTGCCACCTTCAAGGATGCTGCCCATACCAACTGCAAAGGCTGCCATAAAGAGAAAAAGAAAGGCCCGACAAAATGCCCTGACTGCCATAAGGGAAGCTCTGACAAAGAATAATTCTTTTACCTGAGTCCATCTGATGGTAAAAAAAGGCTGCTCGAATGAGCGGCCTTTTTTTATTATACTATTATGGATAAAATTATATTCACCCCTTACCGGAAATCATGGCGGCAGGAAAGAAAACAAACAACAGAAATCGGATATGGACCTGGACCCATGTCCACCTCTCTGTTTATCTCCTTACCATTACCAGCCTGCTGACCCTGTTCATCGGTATTGTTCTTTTCCTGTTTCTGGCCCTCAACATTCCGGATATCAGCTCGCTGGCAAGCTACACCCCGCCGGCTACCACCGTTATTCTTGACAAAAATGGCAGGCAGCTTGACACCATTTTTACCCAGAACCGCTTTGTTGTCCCCATTGACAGCATGCCCAAAGACCTGCCTCTTGCCTTTGTGGCCGCGGAAGATGCCCGTTTTTTTCAGCATCCCGGTGTTGACGCCTGGTCCACCCTCCGCGCTCTTCTGCATAATCTCCGCAAAGGCGAAAAAGGCCAGGGGGGTAGCACGATCACCCAACAGGTGGCCCGGGCACTCCTTCTCTCACCTGAGAAAACCTATACAAGGAAAATCAAGGAAGCCATTCTCGCCTATCGCATCGATAAGGTTCTCAGCAAAAAAGAGATCCTCCACATCTATTTGAACCAGATCTATTTCGGCGAGGGAGCCTATGGGGTGGATGCCGCTGCCAGGGTTTACTTCGGCAAAAAGGCCGTTGACCTTAATCTGGCCGAGATTGCCATTCTTGCCGGTCTTCCCCAGGCGCCAAGCCGTTATTCCCCATTCAAACACTTTGATCTGACCAAAAAAAGACAGGCTTACGTTTTGAACAGGATGGCCGAAGAAGGGTACATTACCGCCACCATGGCCAGAAAGGCCTTTGCTCATCCGCTCCTGTGGGGCGCTCCGGTTGAAACTGACGATGACTCCAGATACTTTGTCCAGTATGTTAAAAAATACATTCAGGCAAAATATGGCTGGGAGGCCTTGATGACAGGTGGGCTTACCATTGAGACAACCCTTGACCCGAACCTGCAGAAATCAGCGACAGCTGCCGTCAAGAGGGGCGTGGCCAAATGGGTGGTGCGGCGCTCGAAAAAGATTAGCGGGTTGCCCCAGGCAGCACTGGTTGCCATGAACGCCTCCACCGGCGAAGTCCGGGCTCTGGTTGGCGGCACGGACTTCAATAAAAGTCAGTTCGACAGGGCCACCCAGGCAAGAAGACAGCCGGGGTCCGCCTTTAAGCCCATTGTCTATGCCGCCGCCTTAAAAGACTCATTCACCCCGGCATCAATCATCATGGACAAGCCGCTTGTCCTGACGGGATCCAGCCCGGGCTCAACCTGGCAACCGCAGAATTTCGACGGCAGGTTTACCGGCCCGACCACCTTGGAATCCGCTCTCATCCACTCCAGAAACATCGTCACGGTTAAATTGCTCCAGAAAATAGGCATAGAACCCGTGCGTGAACTGGCCAGGGATATGGGAGTTTCCTCCCAGCTCAACAAAAATCTCTCCCTGGCCCTGGGTTCCTCCGAGGTGACGCTACTCGAGCTGACCGGCGCATACACCACCTTTGCCAATCTTGGCCAGGCATCAAGGCCTGTGTTTATCACAAAAATCACTGATCGCAACGGCAACACGCTGGAGTCGTTCAAAAGAAAAAAGAGGCAGGTTCTGGATGAGGAGACCGCCTATCTGATAACCCGGATCATGCAAGGGGTCATAGAAGAAGGAACAGGCAAGAGTGCCAGGGGGTTGGCTCAGGAAGCAGCAGGCAAAACAGGCACCACAGATACATACCGGGACGCCTGGTTCATCGGTTATACCCCCCAGATGGTCTGCGGAGTGTGGATGGGTTTTGACAAAAAGCTCTCCTTGGGCAATAACGAGACAGGGGGGCTGGCATGTGCGCCAATCTGGCTCGATTTCATGCAGAAGGTCCCGATGCAAGTCCAAAAGTTCCCTGTTCCAGAGGGTATCGTTTTTCTTCCTGTTGACCAGCAAACAGGAAAATTCAATCCCTCAAACAGCGACAAATCCACCTGGATGGCCTTCAGCAAGGAAAGAATGCCATGGCTGGAGCAGCCGGACGATTCAGGTCAAAATAAAGAATAAAAGAAAGCCGGGTGATCAAAGCCCGGCTTGAAAAACAGTAAAGCAGGTGAAGGCAATCACGACTGCTGCCGCCGTTGCGGCAGGTCTTTCAATTCATCCTTGCCCTGGAAAATCACCGTAAAGTTTTCCTGCAATACCTGAGAAAGCGTCTCCAGTGCTCCATCATCCTTGACCATGACCCGGATGGCAACCCGCTTCATGTCCTCAGGAGCATCTTCGAAGGATGTCAACACACTGATAACCCTGGCATTATATTCACGCAGCAACTTCACCACCCTGGTTACCGAGCCGGGTTCATCCACCAGGTCAAAAACGTACTGCATGGCGCCGTCCTTGATGCCGGTGCTGTGAATAAAGCCGCGCAGCACATCTGTCTCACTGAGCACGCCGATCAGGTAGCCGGAGGAATCTGCTACCGGCACACCGGATATCTTGCAATCGAGCATGATGACTGCCGCCTTTTCCAGGGATTCATTGCCATGGATGACAATGGGATTCGGCGTCATCACGTCTTTCACCTTCATTTCCGAAAGCAGATAATACAGCTCATGGACATCAAGCGAGGTCGTTTTTGATGGTGAAGCATCTTTAACGTCACGATCAGTGATAATCCCAATAAGTTTGCCATGGGAAACAACAGGCAGGCGGCGAATTGAATTCTCTTTCATAATACGGGTGGCCCGCATGAGTGACGTATTTTCATCAACGGTCAGAACATCTTTCGCCATCCAATCACGAATCAGCATATTTAATTTCCTCCTTGATCACTCTCTAATCAAATCTGATATTGCTGGCTAAAACAGTATGGCACAGGTTACATTTCTCCTGCTGCACAAGAAAAGAAATAACTTTCATGTTACAAACTGGTATTTATAAAATATTCCCATTGATATAGCAAGGCTTTCGGGAAAATAGTGCTTTTGAAAAAAACATTTTTTTGACGAAACTTTTTTTAACAACCTGTTTGATTTTTTTCTGTGCTGCGGGTATAGAAAGCACCTTTGGGGAAATTTATCAAGCATAACGCCACACGCACATGACAACCCATTCATCTTTTTCAGATCCGACCCTTGCCAGCCTGCTTGCAAGTCTTGACAATCAGGATTTTGTCCTGCTTGAAACCACGCGCATCACACGTGATGACCACCATTCTCTATTATTCAGCAATCCTGTCAACCGTATTACCTTAACAGGACAAGGCAAAGCCGATCATTTTCTCCGTGAGGCCAAGTGCTGGCTCGACCGTGGCTATTTTCTCGCCGGCTGGCTGGGTTATGAATTCGGCTATCTGCTTGAACCTGTCCTGGCAGAAAAACTGTGCCTTGACAAGAATCAAATCGTGGCGGATCTCGGCGTATTTTCCGCACCTGCCACTGTTGACCACTTTGATGCGGCGGAAAAACAGGCAGCATGTCTGCCGCAGCAGGCCCCTCGGCCGCCACTGCCAGGGGAATCCGCTTATTCGATCCGTAATCTGCACTTCACCCTCGACAAAGAGGACTACCTTGCGGCAATTGCCGCCATAAAAACCTACATTACCGCCGGTGACACCTACCAGGTCAACTACACCTTAAAACTCCTTTTTGATTTCAATGGCGACCCGGCGGCGCTCTACCGCGATTTACGCAAAAACCAAAGCGTTGCCTATGGGGCTTATATCCAGAACGGCCCACAGCGAATCCTGTCTTTTTCCCCGGAGCTTTTCTTTCGCAAGAAAGCAAACATCTGCACCGTGCGGCCCATGAAGGGGACCATGCGACGGGGACGGACCACGGCGGAAGATCAGCAGAATCGACATTTTCTGCAGTCCGACAGCAAGAATCTGAGCGAAAATGTCATGATCGTCGATCTGCTCAGAAATGATCTGGGCAGACTGGCTCTCCCTGCAACCGTGCAGGTTACCTCACTTTTTGATGTGGAAACCTATGAAACGCTGCATCAGATGACCTCCACCATCCACGGTGAGTTGCCTGACGATGTGCAACTCTGCGATCTGTTCAAGGCCCTTTTCCCCTGCGGCTCCGTCACCGGAGCCCCCAAGATACGCACAATGGAAATCATCCGGGAACTGGAGCACGGCGCCAGGGGCGTATACACCGGGGCCATAGGCTATCTCGACCCTTGCGGGGATGCGGTTTTCAATGTTCCCATCCGCACCATCGTCCTTGAGCAGGACAAAGGAGAAATGGGCATCGGCTCCGGCATCGTTTATGATTCCGACGGAGAAAACGAGTGGCAGGAATGTCGGCTGAAGGCAGATTTCCTCACCAAACCCCATGAGGATTTTCAGCTGATCGAGACCATCCTCTGGCAGTCGGAAAATGGCTACTGGCTGCTGGAAGAACATCTGACGCGGCTGCAAGATTCCGCCGCTTACTTTCAGTTTACCTGTGACCGGACGCAAATCACGGCAGCACTGGATCAATTGGCGCAGACCTTGACCGCGGGCAACAAAAACCAGCGGGTACGCCTGCTGCTGACCAAAGACGGGATTGTGACATTGAGCGCCACGGCCTGCGGGCAAGAAAACACCTTGGCCGCAGGCAGTTCAGAGGAGCTGCCAAAGGTCCGGTTCTCCTCCGCCAGAACAGATTCTCACGATACCTTTCTCTATCACAAGACCACCCGCCGCAATCTTTATAATCAAGAGCGGAAAAAGGCGGTGAACGACGGTTATTACGAGGTGCTTTTTGTCAATGAAAGAGGAGAGGTCACCGAGGGTGCTATTTCTTCAGTCTTTATCAAGAAAGGTGGAGTATTTTACACCCCTCCGCTGCAATGCGGTCTCCTGCCCGGTGTTTTCAGGTCGTATTTCATGGCTGTTTCACCCCAGGAGGTTATCGAAAAAATCCTTTTCCCCGCAGATCTGGCGGATGCGGATGCAATCTATGTTGCCAACTCGGTGCGCGGCATGATTCAGGTCACTGTATAAAACAAGACTGATGATGATCAACATGTGCAGCAGCACGACTTCGATCCCGGCTAAACTTACTCCTGCCTGGCCAGAGTTTTGATAATATCATTTTTACCGATAATCCCGACAAGAACTTTCCCGTCAAGAACAGGCAGGGTATGGACGCCCTTTTCCGCCATGATGGTGGCAATTTCGTCAAGGGGCGTATCCTCATTGAGAGAGATCACCTCTTTCGTGCAGATATCACTCACCGTGGTGCCGGTAATCTTGCCGATTTCCTTTTCCACCTTATCCGCGCTGCCGATCATGATGACCGAATCGAGAAAGGAAATCATGGTGGGAATGTGGATTTTTTTTGCCTGATCAATCAGATCACTCTCGGTCACCACCGCCACCACATGGCCTTCCGCATCAACAACCGGAGCGCCGCTGATATTGTTTTTCCAGAACAGGGCGGCAAGCTTTTCAACACCAAGATCCGGGGTAACGGTAATCACATTCTTTGTCATGATATCTTTTGCACAGAGCATAATTCTCCTTATTTAACAGTTAACAGTTCGTTGATAACGGACGGCACCCTTTCCGCCACTTCTCCTGCCAGATAACCGCAAGGCCCTTTTTCAGCCAACCGGTCAGCTGCCAGACCATGCACATATACACCGAGACAGCACGCCGACCAGGGCTCCAGTCCCTGAGCGAGGAGTCCGCCGATGATTCCCGACAAAACATCCCCCATGCCGCCGGCGGCCATACCGGGGTTGCCGCTGGCATTCACTGCCAGGTTGCCGTCAGGAGCGGCAACGATGGTCCCTGCCCCCTTCAACACCAGATAAACATTGTGTTGCTCGGCAAACTGCCGTGCCGTCTCCAGTCTGTTCTGCTGGATAAAAAGGCTGCTCTTGCCGAGTAATCTGGCCATTTCTCCCGGATGGGGCGTTAAGATACGTGGGGCTTTCACGGCTCTGGTCAGCGCGCTCTTTTCAACCGCCAGGATATTGATGGCATCGGCATCAACCAGCAAGGTCATATCGGCCTGCTGATAGATCCGTTTTACCAGCTCTGCCGTTTCATCCGCCGTGCCGAGACCGGGACCCACCACTGCGGCCTGTTTACCCTCCAGGGCAGCGAGAATCAGCTCCACATCCTTGATTGACGGAGCACCATCATCACTACCGGTCATCGGAATAGTCATGGCTTCATGCAGGGCGGATTCAAAAATGGCATTGAGCGCACGGGCGGCACAGAGAGACACCAGTCCCGCTCCCGACCTGAGGGCTCCCTGGCAGCAGAGAATAGCCGCACCCGTCTTGCCGATGGAGCCTGCCACCACAAGCAGATGGCCGTAGGTCCCTTTGTGGCTGTTGGCTGGACGGCGCGCAACAAACTGCCCTGCGCTTTCCCGGTCCAGCACCTCGCAGGTGAGCCCCGCCTCCGCGACCACTTGAGAGGGTATGCCGATATCCACCACCTCAAGCTCTCCCACCATCTCCCGGCCGGGAAAAACAAAATGACCAGGTTTGGCCACGCCGAAGGTGACGGTAAGGTCCGCCTTGACCGCAACTCCGCAGACCGCACCCGTGTCGCTGTCAAGTCCACTGGGCATGTCAACAGCCACCACCGGGCAGGAAGCGCGGTTGATCATTTCAATGACCCTGGCATAATGCCCTTCGATCTGCCGTTGCAGACCGGTGCCGAAAAGGGCATCGATGATCAGATCAAAGGAATCGGGTTCAAGCCCTTGCAGATCGTCCGGACCAAGGAGAAAATTCACAGCAATATGCAGATTGCTGATGATGCGAAAATGAATGGCCGCATCACCCTTGATCCGATCGGTGCCGACAAGCAGAAACACCCTGACCTGGGCGCCAAGCTGTTGGAGATGGCGCGCCACGACAAAACCGTCTCCGCCGTTATTGCCTGGTCCGGCGAATACCGCAATCTTTTTTCCCTTCACCTCCCCGAAGTAGCGACAGAGGCAGTGTACGGTCTGCTGTCCGGCATTTTCCATCAACACAGAACCGGGAATGCCGATATCGTCAATGGCTGTTCGGTCAATCTGGCGCATCTGTTCAGCCCGGGCAAGCTTCATGCGTATTCCTCTGAGAAAGTATTCATCTTTATATCTGTTCATTGCACCGGCATTGGAGCATCATAAAAAAGGCGCGTGGATCAATATCCTTTCTATCCATCCGTTCTTATTTTGATTTTAATGGATTAGCCGCCCCGCTCAAAGAAAAATCACAAACTTTCTACCATTTTCAGTGCAGAATCTTGTCTTTCTTATTAATATCAGAATACTATATGGCTTTACTAAGATTATGATGTAATGAAAGCTCACTCATTAATTATTTAAGTAAACGGAAAGAGACTGAAAAAATCCGTTATCCTTTAACACAAGCGAAAAACCTGTAAAGGAGCTGTTTAACTGAGCTGACTGCTTCATGTATTTGATAATTGACGGTCTCGCATAACTCACCCGTCCGGTGTCCGGCATAACAGGTCTCCGATTGATCATGTCGCCCCTCCCTGCCTGTACGGTGACTTTTTTGCGATTCATCACTAGTGCATATACCCAAAAACCTGAGAACCTTGCCGATCGGTGAAATCTGGCTCCTTTCGTCTTTTACTGCCGGCAATTGTCTCTTCTTGACAACGGAGGAATTCATGCAGGATATTAAGATGATTCGAAATGTTGCACTGTTTGGTCATGGGAAAAGCGGCAAAACTTCACTTGCGGAAGCTCTGCTCTTTACCGCCGGGAAAATAAATCGCCTCGGCAAGGTCGATGATGGTTCATCCGTTATGTCCTATGATCCTGAAGAAATTCAGCGCAAGCTCACTATCTGTTCCTCCTTCAACAACTATAACTGGAAAAAGCATACAACGTATCTGACTGACACTCCCGGCGATGATAACTTCATCAACGAAACCAAGTTCGCGGCCCGGGTGGTCGACAACGCCATCTTTACCATCGGCGCGGTCTTAGGGGTAAAATTTCAGACAGAAAAAATCGCCGCCTATATCCAGGACGCCGAGCTTCCCACCATCATTTTTCTCAATAAGATGGACAGGGAACGGGCCAATTTCGAGAAAGTCGTTGACGAAATCAAATACAAACTGCCCCAGGAACCAGCGGTTATCTATCTGCCCATCGGCGCTGAGGCTGATTTCAAAGGGGCAATTGATATCATCAAAGGCACAGCCTATTTCTTCTCCGGCGACGGGAAAATAAAGGAAGGCCCGATCCCGGATGATATGCAGGATGATGCTGAATTTGCCCTTGAACAGTTGATGGAACAGGTCGCGGAAACTGACGATGAACTGGTTGAGCAGTTTCTTGAAGAGGGAACGATCGACAAAAAAGATCTGATCAACGGCCTGAAAAAAGCCGTGCGTACCGGCAAACTAGCTCCGGTTATTCCCGGTTCCGCCACATTGAACTTCGGCACCGAACTCCTACTGAACGCCATCATCGAATACCTCCCATCACCTGCCGACAGGCCCGCCCAGGTGGGTATCAATCCGCTGACCAAGGACCTGGTGGAATTGCCGCCACTCGCTGATGCCCCATTTTCCGGTCTGGTGTTCAAGACCACGGCAGATCCTTATGCCGGCCAGCTCACTATCTTCAGAGTCTTTTCCGGCACCCTGTCCGGGGATAACTTCTATAATGCCAAGAAAGACACCACCGAACGTTTCAACCAGCTTTTCCTCATGGAAGGCAAAGAGGTACGCCCCATTGATGAAGCGGTGCCGGGCATGATCGTCGCCCTGGCCAAGCTCAAGGAAACCGGCACCGGGGACACCTTGTGCACCAAAGAAAAGCCGGTTCTTTATGAGGGGCTAGATCCCATCAAACCGGTCATGACCTTTGCCGTTTCTCCAAGCAAAAAGGATGATGAAGACAAGCTGTTCTCCTCCATTTCCAAGATGCTTGAAGAAGATCCGACCCTGAAGCTGACCCGCGACCAGCAGACCAGGGAAATTCTTCTTTCCGGCGTGGGCCAGATTCATCTCCAGGTGCTTGGCGACAAGATCAAACGCAAATTCGGCGTGGAAATGCAACTGCAAGCCCCCAAAGTACCTTACAAGGAAACGATCAAGGGCAAGGCCCGGGTCCAGGGTAAACACAAAAAACAGTCCGGAGGGCGCGGCCAGTTTGCGGACTCGTGGATTGAAATGGAGCCCCTGCAGAGAGGCGGTGGCTTCCAGTTCGAGGACAAGATTGTCGGTGGTGTCATCCCCCGTCAGTATATTCCCGCCGTGGAAAAAGGCATCATCGAGGCCATGGAAAAAGGCGCGATTGCCGGCTACCCCATGGTGGATGTCAAGGTTGCCCTGGTGGACGGTTCATTCCATGCGGTTGACTCATCGGAAATGGCCTTTAAGATCTCCGGCTCGCTGGCCTTTAAGAAAGCCGCCCAGGAATCAAGCCCGATACTGCTTGAACCGATCATGAACATGTCAATTTACATACCAGGGGATTGTGTCGGTGATGTCATCGGCGATCTGAACGGCAGAAGGGGCAGGGTGATGGGCATGGATTCCCAGGATAACCTGGAAGTGGTCACGGCCCAGGTCCCCATGTCCGAGATGCTGGAATATTCACCGACCCTCACCTCCATTACCGGTGGACGGGGCACGTACTCTTCTGAATTTTCACATTATGAAGAGGTCCCTGCCCAGATTGCCGAAAAGATTATCGCCGCAGCCAGCAAGCAGGAGTAACGGCGGTTGACTATGGAAAAATCCGGATTCACCTGTGCGGTGCTGACCATCAGCGACAAGGGCTCCAGGGGAGAGAGAGTCGACACCAGTGGTCCACAGTTACAGCGTCAACTCGCTGCTGCCGGTTTCCAGGTGGTTGACTATACCATTGTCCCTGATCAGCCACGGTTGATCAGGGAAACCATTATCAAATGGGTGGATGCGGACAGGATAGATCTGATCATCACCAGCGGCGGCACCGGCGTAAGCCCCACCGACCGGACTCCCGAGGCAACAAAGGGTCTGCTTGATCTGGAAATTCCAGGCATCGGCGAGGCCATGCGCATGGCAAGCCTGGCCAAAACCCCCAATGCCATTCTCTCCCGGGGCATCGCCGGTATCAGAAAGGAAAGCCTGATCATCAATCTCCCTGGCAGTGAAAAGGGGGCCAGGGAAAATCTTGAAGTTGTGCTGGCCACCTTGGACCATGCCATCGACAAAATAAAAGGCGGCACAAAGGATTGTGCCGCCTGCTGAAAAACTCTGCAATATCTGCTACACCAATCCGTCGCGTTGCCCACGCGGCGGATTATTTATTTCTCGCTTCCTGCTGCCGGTTTCGACTCAAGGGCCTCTGATTGATATTTGGCCATCTGACTCTCAACAACCAAGGCGGTGGGGTCTTCACAGAGACATGCTTCCATGCCCAGCAGGGTTGCTTGATGGTGATCCAGCCTAATCACTGCCTTGTCGCTGGCAATAACAGACTCCTCATAGACAATGCCCTCCGCCATTGAGGCCTCCAAGTCGGCCCTATTGTCATGGATGACCATAAAACTCTTCTGCGGGGCGGCATTCTCATAGGAAATACCCTCATCCAGCATGCCGGCCATATCCGTGCTAGCGCTGGATGTACCAACCCAGGCCAAGGTGAGACATGCCGCAACGGCCAGACTGCTGCCAAACAATTTCATGGGAATTCTATCCTTTTTCATTTTCCCCTCCTCTGTCAAATTGTCACTTACATGGAAACTTTTGATTTTCCGCAAGTTTCCGGTTTCAAAGAGTTTTCATCTCAGCTAGAGACATTTTTCTTTTCATGTATTTATTCGGATGCAAAAACCAGCCTGCGACAAAAGAAATGCATTTGCCTGATAAGCTCGCCCGCTGACGCGGACGAGCTTATCGCCGCTGTTGAGTAAACTCAACAGCGGCGATATGAGAAAACGTCAGTCTAATGTGCTATCTACCCCAATTCATCCATGTTCTCAATGACAATTTCGGGACACATTACCCAACCAAAGGAAATCTTACCCATTTACAGTCAACTATTTTTCAGCAGAAAAAGTCAATTGTTTAGAACGGATTGGCAAAAGAGATTCAGCGGGCGGGACGAAAATCGGCGCAGCAAAAATCTGTGCATCGAAGAAAATGAAGCACCCTGAGAAAAAGCTATGTGCTGCAGGAAGGCGAGTCAGCTGGCTGTTTGCTGCAGGAACCGGCAAAGGAATGAGTGCAATGATGCCGCAAAAAAAGAGGGACGAAAATTCTCATCTGCTTTCCAGATAGTCAGTTCTTGGAACTCGGGAAAGTCGACAAAGTGAAAACAGCCCTTGCAGCTTTCACCTCTGTCAATCGAATCCGCCGCAATGGCCGGTTCACTGAAAGGCTCCAACCGTCTGACGTACAACCGATCTTTTGCGCTTACCTCCAGCTGCGCACCAGCTCAATCAATGTCCTGGCCGCAATACCCGAAGGTCCTTTGGGAATATATGACTTTTCCGTATAATTCCAGGCGGTGCCGGCAATGTCAAGATGAGCCCAGGGGATATTGCCGACAAACTCCTGCAGGAAGATTGCCGCAGTAATGGTACCGCCCGCCTTGCCGCCGATATTCTTCAAATCAGCGATCTTGGACTTGAGCTGCTCCTTGTACTCTTCAGCCAGAGGCAGACGCCACAGCGGCTCACCGGCCCTCTCCCCTGCTGCCAGCACATTGTCCGCAAGCTCGTCATTGTTTGCTAAAAGTCCGGTGCGATGGTGGCCGAGTCCGATAATTACCGCACCGGTTAACGTTGCCACGTCCACCACCGCATCGGGCTTGTAGTATTCCACCCCGTATGCCAGAGCATCGGCCAGGATAAGGCGTCCTTCCGCATCGGTATTGAGAACCTCGACTGTTTTCCCGCCATATTGGCTAATGATATCGCCCGGCTTTAGGGCGGCGGCAGAGGGCATATTTTCCGCTGCCGGCACCAGGGCAATCACGTCGAGGCGACCTGGCTTTTCCTCGGCAATGACCTGCATGGTAGCCATGACCGCCGCCCCGCCGCACATGTCATATTTCATGTCGTCCATGCCATCCCCGGATTTTAAGGATATGCCGCCGGAATCAAAGGTCAGGCCTTTGCCGACCAACAGCAGAGTCGGCACATTCTTACCGGTTCGGTATTCGAGCACAACCAGTTTCGGCGGCAGAATTGAACCCTGACTCACGCCGAGAATGCCACCCATCTTCAACTGCTGCATCTCGTCCTTTTCAATAATCTTGCAGGTTAGGTTGCCTTCCCTGGCAATCTTTTCAGCGTAATCGGCAAAAGCCTGCGGCGTCCAGACATTGCCCGGTTCATTGGCCATATTCCGCACAGCCCCTCCGGCATTTCCTGCGGCAAGCCCACGTTTTACCCCCTTTCTGGCATGAACCATGGAAGCATCACTGACATAGAGACCGATCCTCTTAATCTCTATGCCTTTCTCATCTTCCTCTTCCTTCTTATATTTTTTGAACTGGTAACTGCCCAGGATTAATCCTTCGCTCAGACATTCGGCCATATCACCGACAGGAAAAGCCAGCTCTTCCGGGACAACCAGAAAAAGCTTCTCAACCTTCAGGGCAAGGGCCTTCTGGGCTACCACCCCGCCTGCCCGCCGGAAAAGCTCCCTGTTCAGCTCATCCTTACCCAATCCGACAATAAGCAGTCTTTTGGCGCGAACCCCATCAAAAACCCTCTCCGGATAAATAAGCAGGCACTCCTCCTTTTTGCCCAGACAATCTTTAAGATCAAAAGCATGATCAATCCTTTCCTGCACCAGTTTATCACTGCAGACAGGTGCGCGTTTCTTTTCAGATTGGCGAACAAAATAAACAAGAAGATCGCCGGTAAACTGACTCGGTTTCTTATTGCTGACAACAATCATTTTTGCGTTCCTCTCATTAGCGAATCTTGAACAATTGCCTTTTCGCCCGATCTCTGTGTCACAGCAAAAATGAAAAATGCTCACATATACCTAATATGCGGAGTTTATACCCCAAGGGGGTGCTATTTCATTTTCACAGTTTCTTGATCTCAGACGAAAATTCTAATTATTCAAGACACCCATTATCCAGTCAGTAAAGCCTGTTGCCGTAAGCAATCAGGGCAATCAGCCGTTGTAAAAATTACTATTAAACATCAAATCACTTTAACCGGCATAAGGGGCCGTAACGAAAATAGTTAGAAATGTAATGGTTGTTTCGTAACGGCCCCTCATTACATCTTTCCATGGCGCAGCATGGAAACAAGGAGCCAGAAGCCCATAATGCCCGCCAGAAGAAAACCCACCAGGCCTATGATCGGGATACCGTTCCACTTAGGCGGCAGATCCGCAAGCACAATCAGGGCAGAACCTATAATCTGCGCAGCAAGAACAATGGCAAAGGCCAGCCGGTTGGTTATCTGTTCAAGATGTTCATAAAGCGATTCGAGCCCACGGTGCTCAAACTCGATTTTGATCCTGCCCTGCCTGGTCAGAGACAGGACATCACGCAATCCTGCCGGGATCTCATGAAACAGCTGCACCAGTTCAGTGCCTGATTCAATGATATCCCCCATAATTTTACGGGGATTGAATCGCTCCATCTGAATTTTTTTAATAAAAGGCTCAGCATGCTGGATGATATCAAAATCAGGATCAAGCATGCCACCTACCGTTTCAATGGTGCTGGTTGCCTTGACCAGAAGGTAGAAATTCGGTTTTAAACTTAACCGATGACGGGAGATAATTTCAAGGAGATGATGCATGACAACACCGACCTCCAGATCTTTTAAAGGAAACCCGACATATCGGTCCATGAGTTCGGCGGTGTCAATTTCCAGGGTCTCCCGATCAGGCTGATCATGTTGATAGGTGATTTTCAGGATGGAATCAACCACCTTTTTTTCATCCCTGCTCACCACGCGCATGACAAGATCGGCGAAATCCGTCCTCTCTTTGCGAGAAATTCGGCCCATCATGCCGAAATCAAGGAAACAGATGATATTGCCGGGAAGAATAAAGAGATTGCCGGGATGGGGATCAGCGTGAAAGAAGCCATGGACAAAAATCTGTTTCATGATCAGAGCGGCGCCGCTGCTGGCAAGCATTTTCAGATCATAGCCGCCCTCCTGCAATGTCTCAATCTCGGAGGCCTTGATACCATCGACGAATTCCATGGTGATCACCCTTTTTGTCGAGTACTGACGATACACCTTGGGGACATAGACCGTCTGATCCGCCAGGAACTGCCTGGCAAAGCGCTCAATATTGGCCGCCTCAAGCAGATAATTGATTTCCTTTTCAATACTCCTGGCAAAAACCGAGACAATACGGGTGGGACGCTGCACCTCAAACTCTTCCAGATGACGCTCCATGAGGGAGGCAAGATGAAGCATGATCTCCAGGTCGGTTTCAATGATCTCCTGGATGCCCGGCCGCTGCACCTTCACCACGACATCTTCATTATTGGGCAACCGTGCTCGATGCACCTGCCCGATGGATGCCGCAGCAAACGGCTCCTTCTCAAAGGCCTGAAAAACCACTTCAGGAGGCTGGCCAAGCTCTTTGGTGATCACTTCACAGACCTCCTCATAGGTAAATGAGGGGACATCATCCTGAAGTTTGGCCAGCTCCTTTATATACTCCAAGGGAATCAGATCAGGACGGGTCGAAAGAATCTGGCCGAATTTGATAAAAGTAGGCCCAAGTTCCTCCAGCACCCGCCGAATCCGCTCCGGTCTGCTCAGTTTCTCGCTGACTTTCGCCTCTTTCTTGAACAGCATGGGCAGACTGATTTCCAGATACTGCTCAATTTTCAGGATATCGACAAACTCGTCGAAACCATATTTGAAAAGAACTGAGAGAATCTGCCGGTAGCGGCCGAGATTGCGGTATGTGCGTCCGATAACCCCGATTTTACGAATATTTAACATTTACTCGCCAGCGCTTTTCTCCTGTGACTTCTGAATCTTTTCCGCCAGCCTTTTTTCCAGGGCATCCAAATCATCACGGCTGGCAAGATTCATCTTTTTCAGCACGTCCTCCGTCACCTTCTCAACCTGTTGCAGCAGCTGGTCCTTGCGTTCCTGGGACTTATCCAGCATCTCATCAACAAATTTCTTAATCTCGCTGTCGGATACCTTGCCCTTGTCGGCAAGCTCCCTGGCAAGATCTTCAACTTTCTCCCGGGTGAGCTCGGCTGCCCCCAGTCCTGTATAAAATGCCTTCTTGATTAAATCGATCATCATATATGCCTCCATATGGATTAAATGTTTCTACAGACTAACATTATTGGGCAAATCCTTTCCAGACAAAAAAGGGAACCTCGCAACTATTTTCTTTGTCCTTGAAAAAAAAAGAACCCCATTGTATTCATTGAACGTGTAGGCAAGATAACACTTTTTTTGCCTCGCCGTTTTCTCACTAATCTTTTTATGAGGTTTTACCATGTGGAAAAATTTTATTCTCCTTCTTATCCTTGCCGCTTTTCTTTCATCATGCGCCACCAAAGCCCAGACCGGGATGGGTACCGGCGCTGCCGCCGGAGCAATTGCCGGCCAGGCAATCGGCCGCAATACCGGGGCGACTCTGATCGGGGCTGCAGTCGGCGCATTGCTCGGTTATGCCGTGGGCAATGAGATGGACAAAGCCGACCAGGCAAAAATCAGCGCCGCATATGAAAGTATGCCGGACGGCCGCACCACCCAATGGGTCAACCCGAACAACGGCAACCAGTATGCAGTGACACCACAGTACACTTACAAAAATGAAGATAATCAGAACTGCCGTGAGGCCGAGATCCTGGCCACCGTTGACGGCAGACCGGAGAAAATTATCCAGAAAGCCTGCCGGGACGAATACGGAAACTGGCGCGCCCAATAACACTACAGCAGCCTGTCCGGAACGTTTATTCATATGAATCGACTTGAACTTATAGAAGGCCTCAAACGCTTCCTGGCCGAAGATTTAGGCAGCGGCGATCTGACCAGCGAATCGATTTTTGCTGATGCCCAGCCAGGCAAGGCCCGATTTATCGCCAAGACGGCCTTTGTCTGCGCAGGTATGGGGACCGTTGCCGGAGAGGTCTTCCGCCTGTGCAATCCCGCTATCGAATACACCGCAGTCGATGACGGTACCAGGGTACAGCCGGGTGATGTGCTTTTCACCGCTGTTGGTCCGGTCATCGATCTGCTGCGGGCTGAACGGGTTGCATTGAACCTCGTTCAGCGTCTGTGCGGCATCGCCACCCTCACCTCCCGTTTTGTCGACAAGGTGATGCTGCTGCCGGTAAAAATCGTTGATACCAGAAAAACTACCCCCGGACTGCGCATGTTGGAAAAATACGCTGTCCGGGTTGGCGGCGGGTATAACCACCGCTTCAATCTGGCCGACGGCATCCTGATCAAGGACAATCACATCGCAGCCTGCGGCTCCATCCAGAAAGCGGTCAAGCGTGTCAGGGAACATGCGCCCCATACCCTGAAAATCGAAGTGGAAGCGGAAACCCTGGAACAGGTTGAGTCCTGCCTGGCGGCCGATGTCGATATCATCATGCTGGACAACATGACTCCGGAAATGATGCGTCAGGCCGTGCGTCTGGTTAAAGGTCGAGCCCTGCTTGAGGCCTCAGGCGGGATCAACCTGGAAAATGTGCGTAGCGTGGCGGAAACCGGCGTCAACCTTATTTCCATCGGCGCGCTCACTCATTCGGCCCCTGCCTGTGATATCAGCATGGAGATGGCAACGCTGTAAAGCGGCAGCCCAGCTTTCCCACCCCGAAGAGTGATCACAACGCCTCTCTGAGAACTTTCTGCTCCACCAGAATCTGGACTGCCGACAGACGGTCTTCACATCAGTATTTGGCGGGAGCTGCGGATGGGGGGTTGGCGTGAAACGATTGATCAGGAAAGGTAGCGGAGTGATCTGGAGGTGCTTGCCCAACGGCAAGCACCTCCAGATCCTGTAAAATCAGTTGACTTGGGGAAGCAGATCAAGGGTGACGGAATGCAATTCGCCGGAAAATGACAAGGTCAGTTTCAACTGGACGGCATCCTGAGCCTCCTCGGTAAAACCTGGGAAAAAGAGCATGCCGTAACCAATCTGGTTGGGTAGTATTTCCTTGTTCACCAGGGCCTTTTGCGATAGATCCTGTTTTATTTTTCCTCTGGCATTCTGATAGCCGCTGACTCCACCACCGACGGCCCCTGCTGCTGCACCGATGGCCGCCCCTTTCCCCATGGCCTCACCGATGTTGTCACCGGTGACAATGCCCACTGCCAGTCCGGCAAGCGCTCCTGCTGCACCAAGCAGCAGAGCCGGTTTTGCCGCGCCGGCAGCCGTCTCGCCCATGTCCACATATTTTTCCACCCGGCTATAGGTCCTGTCAAGGGTGTTGACCGGCCAGGCCTGATTTTTGGAGTCGATGAGAAACGTCTGTTCGGCAACCAGTGATACGGGCAGGTCGCCGTCATTCTGGAAAACAACTTGGACAGGCAGCAGGCCCGCACCTCTGATATCAAAACCAAAGGCGCCATTGGCGGCTTTTTTGTCGGCATAGGCTTTTGCTGAAATCTGCACCCCGTTGACCACCACGTAATTCTTTGTCCCGGCAGGCAGGGTAATGGGCTGCACCCTCTCCTTGTAAGCACACGATGGCAAAAAGAGTAAGCTGACAGCGAGAAAAAAAATTGTCACCTGGGTAATCATCGTTTTTTCTTTCATCTGCAATAAGCCTCCGTTTCCCGTTTTTTTTTTGCACTCACCCTGCGACGCCGACCGACCCTGTCTGCCAGAATACCACAGGAAGTTATGCCGCCAATCATACCATACTTTATTAAAATGAAACAGATTCCCGACCAGACTGAACCTTCCCTTTACAAGGGGCAGAACCGGGGATTGGCATGCCAATAAAAAAAACTGCCGTAAGCATCCATCACTTACCGGCAGCTCAAAAATTTTACCTGCGTCGTCAGCTTCTTCAGGCCAATGTTACCTGAACCCTTTCCTCCTGTGACATGGCGGCACGCTTTTACATATCCTCCACCTCACGCCCAATCCCTGTGTTCCCCTAATGTGACGCCGCAGTCATTGCAGGAAATTGCGGAAAAAATATCGCTTTATTTATCCTCAAAGAGATCAAGCTCGGGATAGAGCTTTCGGGCACACTCGGGGCAGATGCCATGGCTGAATTCGGCAAAGGAATGATCCCTGATGAACAGCTCGATCTGATTCCAGTATCCCTGATCATCACGGATTTTCTTGCATGCGGCACAGATGGGCAGCAGACCGCTCAGGGTTTTCACTTTGCAGAGGGCATCCTCCAGTTCGACATTCAACTCTTCCAGGGTGACGGTGCGATCCTGCACCATTTCCTCGAGATTCTCCTTGTTATGGATCAGTTCCAGTTCCGCCTGTTTGCGTCTGGTGATGTTATGCATCATGGCGATGATATACCGGCGGCCCTGATCATAAAAGGGTACAAATTTCAGCAGCAGATAGTTGCCATGCAGGGTAATCGGCTCATCTTCCCCGAGCTCAACGATATTTTCATCCTGCTTTTCAAGCAGTCGGGCAATACGCTGCCTATCCGGTTCGGCAAAAAAATCCGGGAAAAATCCCGATAGCACCTTTTCCTCGGACACCCCCAGCAGCTTAAAGG
This sequence comes from Pseudomonadota bacterium, assembly GCA_018897105.1. Classification (GTDB taxonomy): domain Bacteria; phylum Desulfobacterota; class Desulfobulbia; order Desulfobulbales; family SURF-16; genus SURF-16. The sequence goes on along the minus strand of JAHILF010000153.1, from coordinate 9,597 downwards.
ACACGGGATTGGCAAAAATGACATGGGCATCGGCGGTGAGTTCCACCAGCCCCTCGTCCATATGATTTAAAGTGATCTCCAGATGCTTTTTGGTGGCAAGCAGCTCCTTGGTGATGTCACGTTCAAAAATGTTTTCTTCACCGAAAATCTTTTTACCCAATAGATCCACATTGTCATTTTCATAATAATGGAGAACGGTGGCAAGATGCTCATTCATCTGTTTGGCCGGTCCTTTGGCAATACAGGCATTGGCCCCGAATGACAGAAAATCCACCTTTTCTTCCGCTACTATGGCCGAGATGATAATGATAAAAATGAGATCATGCTCCGGCATCTTGCGGATAATGCGACAGAGCTTTTCCCCGTTAATCTGCGGCATTATCAGGTCGACAAGCATGATATCAGGCCGGAAGACTTCCAACTGATCCAGGGCGGACAGGCCGTCTTCCGCGGCTGCAACAACATAGCCCTGCTGCTGCAGAAAAACGGTCAGCAGCCGCACGATCATCTTATTGTTATCTACAACCAAAACTTTCTTTTTCATTATCCACTCCCGGGGCATGCCTTACAATTATTTGACATGCAATTACAATGCCTGTCATTGACCAACAACCCCGCTTAATCCTTAAAAAATGGGCTTCTGAGCGGCCTGAAAATCCATCATGCCCAAACTGCTTTCGATCAGTAAACCAGGGCCTTTATCCCGGCAAGGCGCGGCAACGTTAAACCGGTTCCAGGTGTGCCATAAAAAGCTCAGCTGTCTTGCGATCGGGTCATATCCAGCGGCGAAATCCACTGCTCGTACTGCTCCGCTGTCACATAGCCGGAATCCAGGGCCGCCTCCCGCAGGGTCAGACCCTGGTGATGGGCCTTTCTGGCGATCTGCGCAGCCCGGTCGTAGCCGATATGGGGGTTCAGGGCGGTGACCAGCATCAGGTTCTTTTCCAGGCTTTCTCGAATCTTTGACAGGTTAGGCGCAAGCCCCCTGGCACAGTGGTCGCCAAAGGCCTTACTGGCGTCGGCCAGCAAATCGATGCTTTCCAGCACATTGTGGACAATTACCGGCTTGTAGACATTGAGCTGAAAATCACCCTGGCTGCCGGCAAAGGCCACTGTCGCATCATTGCCGAACACTTGCACGCAAACCATATTCAGCGCCTCGCACTGGGTGGGGTTGACCTTGCCTGGCATGATGGACGAGCCCGGTTCGTTTTCAGGAATGAACAGCTCGCCGATACCGCAACGGGGGCCGCTGGCCAGCCAGCGCACATCGTTGGCAAGCTTCATCAGACCGCCGGACAGGGTGCGTAGGGCCGCTGAAACCTGCACCAGGGCATCGTGGGCGGCCAGGGCAAAAAATTTATTGGGAGCCGAACAGAAGGGACAATCGGTCAGCGATGCAATGTGCTGGGCGGCAAGATCCCCGAACCGGGGATGGGCATTCAGTCCAGTCCCCACCGCCGTGCCACCGATGGCCAGATCATATAGGCCTGGCAGCGCAGCCCGCACTGCTTTTAGTCCGAAATCAAGCTGGGCCACCCAGCCGCTGATCTCCTGCCCCAGAGTGATGGGGGTCGCATCCTGCAGATGGGTGCGGCCGATCTTGACCAGATCCCGGTATGCCCTGGCCTTGGCGGCAAGAATATCGCGCAGTTGGGTCACCGCCGGGAAAAGTCTGTGCTGGAGCTCCTCAACCACGGCGATGTGCATGGCGGTGGGGAAGGTGTCGTTTGACGACTGTCCGCAGTTGACATGATCGTTGGGATGAACCGGCTTTTTGGCGCCCAGTATGCCGCCGGCCAGCTCGATGGCCCGGTTGGCGATCACCTCGTTGGCGTTCATGTTAGACTGGGTGCCGGAGCCGGTCTGGAAGACAACCAGGGGGAAATGATCGTCCAGCCTGCCGTCGATCACCTCTTCCGCTGCGGTGACAATAAATGCGGCGATCTCCGGAGATAATTGCCCGAGTTCGGCATTGGCCAGGGCGGCCGCCTTTTTCAGGATGCCTAGGGCTCGGATCATCGGACGCTGCCAGCAAAAGCGGGTCACGCCGATGGGAAAATGCAGTTTCGCCCGCTGGGTCTCGGCCCCCCAGTAACGGTCGGCAGGAACCTCAACAGGTCCCATGGAGTCGGTTTCGGTCCGGGTAGTAGCCATTGATTTGCCTTATAGGGAAGGGAGAAGGGTTCACCTCTCCTCAGTTATGTTTCTTGAACTTCTTCATGTCTTTTTTGTGGTAGAGGTCAAAGAAGATGACACTGTTATCAGGGATGGTCCGGCAGTTTTCACAGTCTTTCTCCTGCCGTTCATTTTCCTTGCGGCACCGCCTGCACCAGTAATAGATGATCCTGTAGTCCCGGCGGCCGACATACTTTTTGAAACGACCCCGGTAAACGCCATGCATTTTGCCCTCCGCATCATCCGGATCGGCAAGCAAGCGGTCGATCACCTTCATGATGCGGCCATAGCCGCGGGGATCACTGTTTTTTATTTGCTCAAGTTTCCGGCTAAAAAGTTCGGATGGTTTAAAGAGATTGGTTTCAAAATTCATGATGGGGGGTAATAATTCCTGGTGGAGTTTATTCCATATATTTTTTCTTTTTTATTGGCCTGATCAGATCAGGAGAAATGCCGTGAAAAATTGAGCCCCGCAATGCTCTCTATGGACCAAACGCCATTTTTATCACGTATTGGGCATATGTAGCAACTCCAGCAGAGGAAAGCTCATGTTTTTATAAGCAATAACCCTGGAGAATAACCGGCCACAGCAGAGTGATTGGAACATGCAGCAAATGCGTCATTCCCGGCAAGCAAATCGCAACCGGAATCCATAGTTTTCCAGGTTTTCTCCCCATGCATGCGGGGGGGGGGGTGACGGCAATGACCTGATAATGCCATCAAGATCGCAACCTGGAATTATTGCCTCTTATCCCCGTGGAAATACTCAGGATAGAGTTTTTTAGCGCACTCGTTGCAGATGCCATGGCTGAAGGATGCCTCCGAGTGCTCAATCACATACTTTTCCATCTGCTCATACTCCCCTTTTTCATTGCGGATTCTCTTGCAGGACGCGCATATGGGCAGAATGCCCTCCAACACCTTGACCTTTTTCCGCAACTCCCTGGTCTGCGATGCCATTTTATCAAGCAGGTAAGCGAAAATAGCCAAAACAATGATTCTTATCAAGGAATTAAGCACCGACACGGGCATAGTCTCCATTTTCAGCCAGGGGAAATGAAAAAGGACACGGGCCAGAGGCAGCAGAATGGTAATGGCATAGGCTGTGCCCCTTTTGTTGCTCCAGGCCGCCAACCCCACGGGAAGAATGTAAAGTATCGGAAACTGCACCGCCTTGCCGGTGGCATAGTCAACTGCCAGCACGATCGCGGCAACAGCAAGACAGCAGGCAGTGGTCCACTTTGCATAGATCTCCCCGACAAATTCGAGAACACCTTTCACTTTCTCACTCCTCTTCTTGCCCAGGCACCTTGCCTGTAAGATTACCCGTATGATCTCCACCGCCAGTTGCCAGAATTTTTACGCCAGGGTATGACTATGAAATACTGAAGATTATGACAGAAATTATCTGCAAGGTAAAATGGATATTCTGCAACCGGGAAATAAGAAGGCTGGGAGACAGATTTTAATTTTTCCAGACTGAGGGGAATGAATTTTTTTCGCGCTTTTGGCGAAAATCATTCTGTCACTGGCTTTGATGGCAGATTCAGGAAGAATGTGTACAAACCGGCCCTGCAGCTCCCGGCATGGGCAGATAGCGAAATTGTTCAAATAGTCGCCGGTAGACCGGTTTACGGAAATCCGCCGCCAACTCCAGCAGTGCTGCAAAGTCCATCCACTGCCAGCAACGGAATTCGTTGCCGCGCAGGACATCAATTGCCTGGTCACGGCCGAGGAATCGGAAAAAAAACCAGTATTGCACCTGACCCCGCCCTGTTTTTACCCTCCGTGCGGCAGGAGGCAACTCATAGACGAGCAATTCCGGGCTTGCCTGCATAAGCTGCAGATCATGTGCAGGAATCGACGTTTCCTCGGCAACCTCCCTGAACACCGCCGGCAGCGGCTCCTCGTCCGCTTCAAGCCCGCCTTGGGGCATCTGCCAGGCAGCAGGAATATCGGTGCGTTCCAAAGCAAGGACGAGTCCCGCATCATTGACGATCACCGCGCCAACCCCGGCGCGGAAGTACTGGGCTGGAAAATTCATGTCAGACACGTGCCTCGTGCAAGAGTTCCCGGGCATCATTGCTGCCTGCACCGGCAATGAAAACGCCGGATGCTGCAGCTATCAATGATAACAAAAACAATTTTCATGAATACGATTCTGGTAACTGATCAAGCAATACAGAAGTCCAGGCAATTGTTACAGGTCGGGATATTACGGCTTCTTTTGCATGCCCTACCACGATGTGCAAAAGAAATAAAGGTCTTTTCCCGGTAATTACCACCCTTTTCCTATTCGCCCGGGAATTTTTTCTGCTGACAACCTGCGGCGGGTGCAAACTGAAATTGCTTGACAATGTGCAGGTTCATGGCAAAGTATCGATTCCGGCAGGAGACAGAACACGGGGAGAGGAAGCAAAATTCCGTTGATCTCTGGAAACTCAATCTGCAGCCCGGGCTGAATTTTCAATAAACCGCACTCAATGTCATTAGACTTAAGTGAGTGGCAGAGGGGACTGATTTTATTTTTCCTTTGCCAAAGCCGGGGACAGAATGATTTTCGCAAAAACCGCGAAAAAAATTCAGTCCCCTTAGTCTGGAAGAAAAATTTAATCTGTCTCCCGGTCTTATTGAAACCGCACTGAGTACCGCACGCATTTTGACAATCAAAAACAGGAATTTCCATGGAATCGATTGAATTGCTGATTTCCACCCTGTCCGGTTGGGTGTGGGGACCACCCATGCTGGCTCTGCTCGTGGGAACCGGCCTTTACCTGACCGTGATTCTGCGCGGCATGCAGTTTCGCGCCCTTCCCCATGCCCTGCGTCTGATCTGGCTCAAGGAGCACGCCACCGAGGGCGACATCAGCCATTTTGCCGCGCTCACCACCGCGCTTGCCGCAACAGTCGGCATCGGCAACATTGTCGGCGTGGCGACCGCCATTACTCTCGGCGGACCAGGTGCCGTGTTCTGGATGTGGATGACCGGCCTGGTCGGCATGGCGACCAAATACTCGGAAGCGGTGCTGGCGGTCAAATATCGCGAAAAAGGCGAACACGGCATGCGCGGCGGCCCGATGTACTATCTGGCCAAGGGAGCGGGCCTGCCTAAACTTGGTTGGTTGTTTGCCCTGTTCACCACCCTGGCAACCTTCGGTATCGGCAACATGACCCAGGCCAATGCAGTGGCCAGCATTTTTCAATCCACCTTCAACATCGAACCATGGATCACCGGCACGGTCCTGATGCTGCTGACCGGCCTGGTGATTCTCGGCGGCATCAAATCAATCGGACGTTTCACCTCCCTGCTGGTGCCATTCATGATCGTCGCTTACCTTGGCGCGGCCCTTGTGGTGCTGGCCCTTAACGCGGGCGAGATCCCCCACGCCCTGTATCTGATTTTTTACCACGCCTTCAACCCGGCCGCGGCCACGGGAGGTTTTACCGGCTCTGTGGTGGCCTCCTCCATGCGCTACGGCATCGCCCGCGGCGTGTTTTCCAATGAGTCGGGCCTGGGCTCGGCGCCCATTGCCGCAGCAGCCGCCCGGACCAAGGATCCGGTAAAACAGGCGCTGGTCAGCATGACCCAGACCTTCATCGACACCCTGGTGGTCTGCACCATGACCTCGCTGGTGATCCTTACCGCGCCGGCCTGGCTGCAGGGCGTTTCGGCAGGCGAGTTGACCAGCGCCAGTTTTAACGATACCCTTGGCCACGCCGGTGTGGTGATTATTGCCGTGGCCACCGCCCTTTTCGCCTATTCCACCCTGATCGGCTGGAATTACTATGGTGAAAAAGCCATCGAATACCTGTTCGGTCCCCGTGCCATCAACCCCTACCGGGTGGTTTTTGTCTGCGTGGTGGTCGTGGGGGCGATGATGAAGCTGGAATTCGTCTGGAATTTTTCTGACCTCATGAACGGCATGATGGCCATTCCCAACATTATCGGTCTGCTTTTACTGTCCCAGGTGGTCAAGACGGAAACAACCCGCTATTTCAAATGGTAAAGGCTGCTGCAAAAAAAAATCAATAAAACTATTGATAATAGAGCCTCTTGCAAAATGAACGTCGTAGCGAGATCGAGAGAAAAATATTCTGTGCAAGAATGAGTTGTGAAATCGCCCGGAAGCAAAGCAGTGCTATGTTGAGGACGATTTCACAAGGAAGACGCCGCACAGAATATTTTTAGCCGATCGGAGTAGATGTTCATTTTGCAAGAGGCTCTATACTTAGAATTGAGGCATGAAATGACGCGACTGCAGGAAGGCCTCTGCCTTCGGAACCTACCGAGAATGCAGTTCCCCTGGTGCAATTGGCGGATAGTCCATTGCCTCCCCATTTCCGGAGATACGTTATGACTGACTCCAGCGCAAACGAGACCAGCCACCCCGATCAGCGGAAACCGTGCATCGCCTGCCGTGAACCAATCCAGCCGGAGGCGAGAATCTGCCCCCATTGTGGATCACCCCAGTCAAGGGGGCGCTGGAAATTTCTGGGAACAGCCCTGAAGTGGATCGGTGCGGTGACTGCGCTCATCTCGTTGGTCGCCGGCTCCTTTCAGCTGAATGGTCTGCTGCAGACCTCCCGGGAGCGCTCCGAGTCCGTGCAGAAGCTTGTCAAGGCGGCGGACATGCAGATCGAATATGGCGACCTCGACAGCGCCCTGCAACTCACTGAAAAGGCACTTGAGCTGCAGCCCGGATCACGGGAAGCCGGGGAAAGACAGGTGACGGTGGCCATGATGATGCTGCGCCACGGCTTTGATTACACCAGAGAAGGATACAACAAAAAAATCGACTCCATGCTGACTGTGCTGTATCGCGGGGCAGTGGATGCCAACCCGGTGCGAGCCGCCGATGCCCTGGCCCACATCGGCCTGGCCAATAGAATCAGGCAATCTAACCAGAACAAAAAATTTCCCATTGAGGAGTACTTTCAGCGGGCTGTTGCCCTGGATACCGATAATATCTATGCCCATCTTTTCTGGGCAGAGTCATGCCTGGCCAACGAGTATCGCCTGGACTGCGGCAATAATCTCCAGACCGCAGAGGAACATTTCACCCTGGCTATGCGTGACGGCCGGCAACAGGATTATGTCCGCAGGCAACGCTTTGACCGGCTGCGCGGCAGTTCTGTGGAAGGGGCGGATATCCTGCTCGTCGGCGATATGATTACCTCCTGGCGCAAAAAAATCCCCCTTGATGAGAAACAGCTTGCTATGATTTTCCGGGAGATTCCTGATTTCTACGATCCTGACGAGCGATCCGGAAAAAAACTGCGGGAGCTCCTGCAGCGCTATCAGCCGGCCGAGGTGCTGGGCATGCTGGAGTGGGCGGTCAAGGGACAGAAAGACGAACAGAACGAAAACGGCCCCCGGCTCTCACTGCTGGCTTATCTGACCGAACTCACCGGCAACCGTCCCCTTGCCATTGCCAGATACAGAGCCGCCCGCTTGCCGTTGCGGCAAATAGAGTTTGAAGGCAATTTTCACTACACATCGATCCGTGAGAGGGTCGACTGGGCCCTGGCCGGACTGCTTGAAATCCGGCCAGCCTGGCTGGGTATCAGCTACCAGGAAATAGATGAAGAGCTCGCCACATCGCTTGGCATACCAAAGGCGCAGGGTCTTTTTATCTCTGATGTCACCCCGGGCAGTCCGGCGGCGACCGGCGGGCTGTCCCCTGGCGATGTGATCCTCGAAATCAAAGGCAGCGAGGCCGTGAACCAGCTGACCCTACAACAACAGATGAGTTCAAGGGTGGCCGGCGACGTCCTTGCCCTGACCATTCTCCGCAAAGGGAAGCAGAAACAGCTGCAGCTTACCCTTGGTGAGGCAAAAGCTCCGGCAGACCCCATCAGTCCCGGGTCAATACAGTGGATCACACAGCTTGCCCTGCTGATGGATCAGCTGCTCTATCACCCGGTGGAAGTTGCTGTGGGCGAGCATACTCTCCGGCTTGTCTCCCTCACCGACGAACTGCGCACCGGCTTCAAGCTTGAACAAGACGCTACCGGTGTGTTGGTTTTTGCAGCCCAACCGGGTAAGTATGATTCTGAGCTAAGAAGAGGAGACCTTATCCTGGCAGTCAACAATCATCCGGTAAACAGTGCGGCAGAAGCCGTTGCCCTGACACGCCAGGTTAGGGAAAGCAGTGAGCCATCCCTGCATTTATCCCGTCTCCGTGACGGGAAGCGTCAGACCATAGCCATTAAAATCAACTGAGAAAGACATCCTCTTTCCCTAGAAAAAAATTTTCTGAAAAATCTTCCTTGCCACCATTTTTTGAGGAAACAATCGAAGGTTAAGCTGAGACAAGTTTGTGAAAATCAGATATTCGATCCGGCAAGCTCAAGGATAAACGCCGCGCTCTGGGTGCTGACAATTAATACACAGCTGATAGCATTGGCAATCTATCGCTTTAAAATGAGACAGAAATATAAAATGCTTCCTGACATCGGGAATGTCTTATTCCTGGCGAACTTCACAATTTGTTATATAATCCCCTGTCATGAATCTTTGGAAATATATTGACTTTTCGCTCCATTACAATCATTCAGGTACCCCTTGGATATATAGACCTTTTAAGGGCGCTTTGCCGTTAGTCGGGATGTGTCTTAAACTGCTCCGTTATTGGGACAAAATCAAGACTTATCCTGACCATTTCCGGAATGGGATATATTTACTTTTCGAAGGTTCCTAATTGTTAGACAGAAAAGGACCTGCAACAAGAAAATGCATTCATAAAAGCCAGAGCCAGAGGTGTCGCACAGTCTCAAGCCGCAGGTTGGCACGGACCAGCGCCTCCTGCTTGGCGCCGCTTCTGCTGTAGGCTGCCGCAACAAGGTCTTCCAGTACTTCCAGCAACCCGGTTTCCAGCCGCTCGCCCAGGGTGTAGCGGCGTACGCGCGGAAATTTGTCGAGCTGCGGGATCATCCACTGCAGGAGTTCATGGCAGGCCTGCACCGCCTGGGGCGTGGTATTCTTCATCTTAAAAAAAATCGCGGCCAGGGGCTGCGCCCCTGGACCCTGCAACAGCATAAAGACAACGGCAAAAAAACAAAGGGTAAAAGGCCAAAGCGCACAGGGTTATTCTCTGTCCTGGGCGAGGCGAAATCCCAGGATGTAGAACCGGTAGTCTGTGGAGTACCTGAAGCGGACAGCCGACCGAACGAACCCCGGGCCGTTGTACCAGGAACCGCCGCGCACAACGCGCCGGCCGCATTCACCACCGTCCGCCTCAAGCCATGCCGAACCATCTTCCGGAGGATTGGTATAATTCTCATGCCAGCAGTCTTCCACCCATTCCCAGACATTGCCGAGCATGTCATACAGCCCCTTCCCATTTGGCTTAAAAGACCCCACCGGCGCAGTCCAGGCATAGTTATCCTCACATTCATGAGGTTCCCAGGTTACGGAGA
>JAHILF010000152.1 GCA_018897105.1 Pseudomonadota bacterium | reverse complement strand
GCCTCCAAGTCTTCTCTTTCCTCTTTTGCTAATGTCACTCTGTATCGTGGCGCCATGTCGTCGTCCTCCTTGTATTTTGAAGACGACTATAACAAATATCACACAAAAATACGAATGTTTAAATTTTACATTGTACTAGTGCGTCCATGCTCGTCGCTGCTCGCTTGCCCTTGTACCCCCTTGCGGGGTGTTCGCAGTCTTGGTCTGAATGCAACTTGGAATAATAAGCCTGCTACGAGACAAGATATTTTCTGATGTTTTCCGCAATGGTTTCAAAAATCATGCGGAAGGTGGCCTCATCCCTTTCCAGCAGCGTGATTCTGAATCCCTGCATTGACGTGGCAAACGAGGAGAGTGGCACCACACAGATGCCGGTTGCGCCGAGCAGATAATAGACAAAGCGTTTGTCCAGGGAAACATTGGCCGGACTTACCAACCTTTCAATTTCGGCGCGAACCTGGCTGTTGTCAATCTCCAGGATCTGCTTGTGAGTCAGGACTCCTTCCTGGAAGGCCACGCTCATATAGAAGGCGCCGTTGGTGCGATTGACGATGACTCCGTCAATATCCTTCAGGGCCTGATAGGCAATGTTGGAGCATTTCTCATACCGTTCAACCCGTTCAGCCAAATAGTTGCCGTACTCCGGATGACTGACAATATGGGGATAGGCCCGTTGCGGTAAGGTGGTCGAGCACACTTCGAGCATCTTTGAATTGAGTATGGAGCTGACATACTTCTCAAACATCGGATCCCGATGGCCATTATAGACCTCAATCCACCCGCAGCGCGAACCGGGCCAGGGCATCTCCTTCGAAATACCCCGCATGGCTATGGCCGGCACCTCGCCGACGATATCGGAAATCGGCACCGTTCTTTTACCATTATAAACGATATTGTGGTACACCTCATCGCAAATGACAAAAAGATCATAGCGGCGGGCCAGTTCAATCATGCCGCGCAGGATGGATTCAGGATAAACCGCGCCGGTGGGGTTATCCGGGTTGATAATGAGAATCCCTGCAACAGCCGGGTTATATTTGATCCTTTTTTCCAGATCGTCGAGATCAGGGTACCAGTTGTTTTCTGGATCAAGGATATAGGTCACCGGCCTATCGCCGCAATGGGCCGCTTCCGCTGATGAGTGGGTTGTATAACTCGGGGTGGGCACCACCACCCTGGCGGTCCGGCGCAGAAAGCCGAAAATTTTGGTGATGGCATCTCCCAGACCATTGAAGAAAATAATATCATTGGCACTGATCTGGGCTCCGCCCCGCTTGTTGCGCCGCTCGGCGATGAACTGCCTGGTCTCCAGCATGCCACGGGTGGGAGAATAACCATAAGTGGCATCCTCCATGACCAGTCCCGCCACAATCTCTTTCATCCAGGGGGGAATACATTCGCCCTTGGCCACCGGGTCACCGATATTTTCCCAATATGTCGTAATGCCCAGTTCCTGTAATTTCTCGCCGACACTGACAATATTTCGAATCTCGTAGGTCAGCTCGCCTGCACCGATATGCACTATGTCCGTACGCATCTATCTGTTCCTCTGCCCCGCGGGGAAAAAAAGAGATTAAAAATTGAACAAACGTTCCTACTACCACACCGGCAAAAGTTAGTCAACTAACCGTTAATCTATCCCGGCATAATGCCGATGAGATAGGTAAGACCAAGATTTTCCAGGGAGGGGAGACTATGGCTGACATCTGGAGATTTTCAATAAAAGACGATAAGGTCAACAGCGGCAGGAAACAGCGGCAACGGATTACACGAAACGGCTGCAACGAACCCTTCAAAAACCGCTATTGGTGCCCCAAATGCCAATGGTTCAAGAAAGAACCATGCCCCTTTATCAACCGCCGTGAATGCGACAATTATAAAGCGATGTGCGGAAGCCTCTGATATACCCCTGCCTGGGCCAGATGAATCTCTTTGGCAACTGGCTTTTCCCTGTCGCTCGCTGCTTGCTATACGGCAAGATGAAAAATGCTCTGCCCTTTGGCAGTGGCCATATAGCGAGAAGCGGCGCGGGCTGCGTCAGCATATTTCCGGCTGCCAACCGCTGTGCCCCCGGCCGTGGCCGTGGTAGAGGAAGAGTTGTCCCCTTTCTCACCTTCAGCCTTTTCCGCGGCTGCGCCTTCCTGCGTACCCTGCTGCTCTTCCGGCCTCATCTCCTGGGTATTGAGTTCCAGTCTTGCCTCTGACATGGTCAATGAAGCCGCCAGGGCAACCTTCCTGTCCTGCGGCGAGGGATTGGCAGGTGCCAAAGCCGCTGCCCTGACCCGCATCATCTTGCCAACCGTTTCCTCAGGAGTCGCCCCCGGGGAGGTATCAATCTGCACCTCTCCAGCCACCGCGTAGTTACGGCCATCAGGACCTTTCTGATAGGTAAAGGCCGCCCCTCCCTTGGCCAACCCGCCGGCAGCGGCAAGGTGTGCCTGCTCATGGGCACGCACAGCCGTATCCGCCTTTTTCAGTTCAGCGAGCTGAGCCACTTCACCAAGATTCAGCGGTTCGCCATCGAGGCCTTTGGGCGCTGAAGTGCCTGTACTGCCTACAGCTTGAGCAGTATCTTCCGCCTGCTCCTGTTCGCCGCCAGCTGAGCCCGTTGCCGTGGTCCCGCCTTCTGCCGCCTCACCGGCCCCTTCCTGCTCCCCAGCGGCAGTCATTGAAGCCAACATGCTCTTTTCCTGGCTGCCATATGCCCTGGCGGCACATACGGCACAGTTGCCGCAGCGACAGCATTCCCCGGCAAGAGATCCTTTTTCACTGGCAGCCCTGTTTTGCCAATGCTGACCAACAAAAAACTGATCCTTTTCTCCGTCCGGTGAGCTCTGCGACGGCACAGGCCGGGAACTGCCGGCAACATGACCAGCCGCCGGCACGGGTGTCGGATACATTTTTGCGAGGATTACGTTCAGTCCAGCCATTTGACGTTTAACGATGTCTTTTCAAGTGATAATAAGTTTGCTGCAAACCATACCAAGAAAATAACTCTGGTTATCATTTGTATTATCGGCACAACGCGAGCCTAACTTCAATCTTTTTATAAAAAAAAATCCCTGACAGCAACGGGCTTGCCAGGGATTTTGTATAATGCGCTGCTCTTTTAACTCGGGAATTAGGTGCGTTCCCTGATCGGCACAAAGGGTCTGCGTTTGGGACCGGTATAAATCTGCCTGGGTCTGCCGATGCGCCAGTTCGGATCATCCCACATCTCTTTCCAGTGGGCTATCCAGCCCGGCAGACGTCCCAGGGCGAACATCACGGTAAACATATTGCTCGGAATGCCGATGGCCCGGTAAATGATGCCGCTGTAAAAATCCACATTCGGGTAAAGGTTTCTGGAAACAAAATAATCATCTTTCAAGACAACCTCTTCAATTTCCCTGGCAATATCAAGCAGGGGATCGGAAGTGATCCCCAGAGAGAGGAGCACCTGATCGCAGGCCTTTTTGATGATGCGGGAACGGGGGTCATGACTCTTATACACCCGATGACCGAAACCGACCAGACGGAAAGGATCCTTAGGATCTTTCGCCCTGTCCAGATATTTCATGTAATCGCCGCCGCTTTCGAAAATCTCTTCAAGCATTTCAATAACGGCCTGATTTGCCCCGCCATGCAGGGGGCCCCACAGGGCACTGATGCCGGCTGAGATGGAGGCATAGAGATTGACCTTGGCACTGCCCACCAACCTCACCGTGGAGGTTGAACAATTCTGCTCATGGTCGGCATGGAGGATGAGCAGCTTGTTTAAGGCGGCGACAACGGGCTCGTTTACCACATAGGGCTTAACCGGCGTATCAAACATCATGTTGAGAAAATTAGCGCAGTAGGAGTAATCGTGCCGCGGATAGACCAGGGGCTGCCCCATGGACTTCTTGTAGGAAAATGCGGCAATGGTGCGAATTTTTGAGATGAGCCGGGCCGCCATCAGATCAATATTCTCCCCTGGGTTGTCACTCATCTCCGGGTAAAAATTGCAGAGAGAATTCACCATGGAGGAAAGAATGGACATGGGAGGAGCGTACGGTGGGAAATGATCAAAGAAATGTATCATATCCTCGTGAATCAAGGCAAAACCACCGAGCAGTCGGCTGAACTCCGACAACTGTGGCGGGGTGGGAAGACTGCCATGCACCAGCAGATATGCCACCTCGACAAAAGAACAGTTTTCCGCCAGCTCCTCGATGTCATACCCCCGGTAATTGAGTATGCTTTTCTCGCCGTCAAGAAAGGTGATGGTGCTGGCGCAGGAACCGGTATTCATAAAGCCGGAATCGATGGTCACGTAGCCGGTTTGAGCACGTAGCTTTCTGATATCGATAGCCTTCTCCCCTTCCGTTCCTTCAATAATAGGCAAGGTGAAGGTTTTCCCATCAAGTATAAGTTCCGCTTTTTTATTGGAGATAAAGTCTTCTAGCATAATTTTATCCTTTTATTTTCGTCCACGCCTGAATAGCCTGACTGCCGGAACAACCGTGGCAGCGGCAACATAATAAGCAACATCCAGATGAGGGCTGTATTTTTTTGCCGAGTCAGCAGGCACGCGGGTACAGAAACCAAGAAAAACGCCCGAGCATTGACAAGAGTGACATTTACGGGGTCATCGGTGATTGACGAACGGCTCCATAGTAATTATATGAAGGGTGATTATATGCAAATTTCAGCCAACTTTCAATAAGTAACATTGCTAGACATCGTATTTCGCAATCTATATCACCTATTTAAACCTCACCCCGGAAGACAAAATGACAACCCTTAACGCCGCGCTTTATCAGCAGCGGCTGCTAAAATTTATAGAGCAGGTCACCATTTATCCGGTTTCCTGCGAAAAGCTCGCCTGTGGCAGGAATGATGAAGAATGGCTTGACGCCGTCCTGGCAGGGGGCGCCCGCATCGTACAGCTGCGGGACAAGCTTTCAGACGACCGCACCCTCTTTGCCAAGGCCCAGGTATTCAGGAGCAAAACAGCTGAGGCAGGAGCCCTCTTTATGGTTAACAACCGGCTTGACATCGCGCTTCTTGCCGAGGCGGACGGCATTCATCTCGGCAACAGTGACCTGCCCGCCCGGGAGGTGCGCCGCCTGGCACCCAACCTGCTCATCGGCGTATCGGCAAACACCAGGGAACAGGCCGCCTCGGCAAAAGCCCGGGGGGCAAGCTATTACAATATCGGCCCGCTTTTCCCGACCTTAACGAAATCAGGCCTGTCGACCTTCCTCGGCGAAGAGGCCATCACTGGCTTTTCCGCCGAATCGGATCTGCCGTTTACCGTGATGGGCGGCATTAAACTGGAGCATGTCCCGAGCCTCACCGCCTTGGGAGCCAGCCGCATTGCCGTGGTCACCGCCCTGACCCAGGCCGAAAACATAACAGAGGAAACCGGACGCTGGATTGCCGCCATCAACAGAGGCAAAGACAGCGGGAGGAAACAAAAATGATCAGCCGAAGACTCGAAGAAATCAAACTGCTCATGGAGTATGCCGTACCTGCTGATGAACGACAGCAGGCCCTGGCCCTGCTGGAGGAATTCAGCGGCGACCGCATTGCGCTTAATCTTTTCCACGCCTTTTACAGCTATTTACCGGAAGGGCTTGACGACGCCATCAACGGCCTGCAGGTTATTGCCTTGAAACAGGGTATTTTCCTGCTCTGCGCCGCCACGGGGATAGACAAGTATCTCTATCTGGTCAACCAGGAGCAGGCGGAATTTCTCGGCAGCGCCTCAAACGGCATATGGGACAGCGAGGTGCTGGAATATTTCGGCTACGCAACCCAGGAGGAAAGCCTCCGCAGCCTGGAGGATCTTACCCGCTTCCCCGCCTACATTGCGGCCAATGCGGATAACAATCTCTGCCCGATCTGCGCTGCGGCAAACGGAGAGTTTCACACCCTGGGCTGCCCGGTGGAAGTCTGCCCCTGGTGCGGCGGTCAGCTTACCCACTGCACCTGCCGCTTTACCATTACCGGCAAAAACAGGCTGGCAGGCGAAGACGACCTGGAGTTGTTTCATGAACAGCTGAACAGCAAGGGGCGCATCCCGTTTGAAGCCAGTCAGCGCCCCGCCTACCCTGCCGCCGGGGAGGAGGAATGATCTACTTCACGGTATTTAAATATTTGTAGAATGCCGAATCCGTGGAAAGAATCATCCTGGTATTTGGGCCGAATGTGTTGCGGTAGGTCTCCAGACTTTTCGAAAAGGCATAGAATTCCGGATCCCGGTTGTAGGCCGCTGCGTAAATACCGGCCGCCTCGGCATCGGCTTTCCCTTTGATCTCTTCCGCCGTACGGGTGGCCCCGGAGGTGATGAGTTTTAACTCCCGCTCAACCTTGCCGAGGATTTCCGCCTTCTGGCCTTCGCCCAGAGACCTCTTTTCCGCGGCAATTCTCTTGCGTTCCGAGATCATCCGCTCGTAGACCTTCTCGCGCACCGTATCGATATAGTTGACCCTTTTCAGCATGACATCAACCAGCTCAATGCCGTAATCCACGGTGAGCTTGGAGGCCGCCTCAAAAATCATCTGCGAAATTTTGTCCCGGCCGAGCTTGATCGGCTCAGCCTTGGCCTCTTCCGCTACTCCGGCATCAAACTGGCCCGGCTCCCAGTCGGAGCTTCTGATGATCTCCACCAGGTTATTTTTATTGACCAGATCGCGGATCGAACTGTCGACGATATCATCCAGGAGGGTCATCGCCCGCGGCACATTATCCACCGCCTGCAGAAAACGCAGGGCATCGGAGATTCTCCAGCGGGCGGTGGCATCGATATAAACAAAGGTCTTATCCTTGGTGGGAATCTGGTTGGGGTCTCCATCCCAGATCAGGATACGCTTATCAAAATAGCGCACCGACTGGATAAAGGGCGTTTTAAAATGCAGCCCGGCCTCGGTAACGGGTTGCCCTACGGGTGCGCCGAACTGGGTGACCACGGCCTGGCTCCCCTCCGGCACTATGAAAAACCCGTCCCAGACGGTGACTCCGCCGGCAACCACCACGGCAATTAATATATATCGCACAAATTGATTCACGGTATTCTCCCTTTATTTCGTATTTTGAGGAACTGCTTTTCGGCTGCCGGACAGATCCAGAAAAGGCAGGATTGACTGCTGACCTTTATCAATAACATAGATATCGGTGACAGAGGGCAGAACCTGCTGCATGGTTTCCAGATACATCCTTTTCCTGGTCACCTCTTCGGCTTTTTTGTATTCCTCTAACACGGCCAGAAAGCGGGAGGTTTCACCCTTGGCCAGATTGGTCCGCTCAATGGCATAACCATGGGATTCTTCCAGCAACTTCTTGGCGTCGCCGCGGGCCTTGGGGATCAATTTATTATAGGTCTGTTCCGCCTCATTCACCAGACGCTTCATATCCTGATCCGCTTCATTGACCTCATTAAAGGCCGGCTTAACAGGGTCAGGCGGGTTAACGTCCTGCAGTTTCACCGTCAATACCTTCACCCCGCTCATATATTTATTCAGGCTGGTCTGCAGCTCCCGGGCGGTGGCGGCTTCAATGACCTCCCGATTGCCGAGCACATAGTCAAAATCTCGATTGCCGACAATGCCTCGAATGGCCATTTCCGAAACGTCCCGCACCGCCTGGTCCACATCTCCCACCTTGAAGAGAAACAGAAATGGATCCTGCACCTTGTACTGGACAATCCATTCACAATCGATGACATTCTTATCGCCGGTCAGCATGAGGGATTCCATATCATACCCCTGCTTGACAAAAACCGATTTCTGCCCCGGTATTCTGGTGCGGAAACCGAACTCCAGCTTACGCACGGTTTCCACATCGACTTTGATAACATCATCAATGAGCGGGATTTTGAAGTTGAGGCCGGACGAGGCAAACTTGTTAAACTTGCCCAACCGCAGCACTACCCCTTTCTCGCCGGGCTCAATGGTGTAAAAGGAAGAATAAATGACCTGGATGAAAAAAATGATGGCGATAACAGCCACCACCTTCATAATGCTGCCGCCGATATTGGGGCCGGGACCGCCAGGCTGGGTTTCTTTTTCATTCCGACCTCCCCCTGTGCCGCCGCCACTGCCTTCAAAGCTCTCTTTGATTTTTTTCAAAACCGCGGCAATCATCTCTTCTGGAGTAGAGGGTCTTTTTTTCTGCCCCCATGGTGGTTGCTGATCATCTAATGCCATTTTTTCCCCGTTCCTATTTAAATTGAGCGTTTCAACGTTCAAACGTTTGAACGTTTAAGAGAGTCCATTACAACATTTTTTTCATGAAAAGGCAAGCTGCCAGCATCCCAACACAATCAGAAGGGAAACTGCCAGAAAAAAAAGCTGCCTCTGCCAGGCATTGCACCATTTCAGAAAAACAGGGAAGGAAGCGACGAGCACGCCGATGCCGCAGCCAACAGCCAGTCCCCAGAAATGGGCGCCCAGATCCGTTCTTTCGCCACCGCTGCCCAGCATGGCCAAGAGACTCAGTCCGGCACCAAGCGGCAGCAGAACCCCCTTGATCCTGAATTGCCTTTTAAGCTCCAGGCCGGTCAGAATGCCGATGGCGCCGAAAACCGCGGTGGAAAAACCCACGGAAAGATGCTGGCCGGTACGCAACAGAATATTGAAAGCATTGCCGGCAGTTCCGGCAACCAGCACGAGAAACCAGCCCAGGCCGCTGCCGAGAATCTTGCAGAGAAAGTGGATGATAATGCCGCCGATGATGACATTGCCCAGCACATGCACCGGGTCGGCATGCAGGGTAAGCCCGGTAACCAGGCGCCACCATTGGCCATGATCGACAATCTGCCGGAGATCCACCGCGCCTGAGGAAAACCAGGAACTGCCATCCTGCCAGGAACCGGTCACCCAGAAGAAAATCAGCAGCATCCCCATCAGCAGCAGGGTGGGAGGCTGCCGGTCCCGGAAGGAAAACAGGCCCACCGGCTCCTCTTTCGGGGGCGGCCAGTTTCTGTTCTCCTGCTCAAAAGAGGAGATGTGCCCCACCGCCGCCGCCTTGAACTGCTGGTCAACGGTTATGAGCCAATAGTCCTGTTCTTTTTCCAGCACATGCGGGATATTGACCGCTTGCAGGACAAGGGACCAGATATAGGCCTGCTGGTATTTTTTTATCCGGGCAACGGGCACCCAGTTGTCATTTTCGGTCACAAAATTTCAAAGGAGATTAGAATTGCTCTGGCCGCGCCGCAACAGCTGAAAGCGGATCAGCAAGCAACAGGGAGGCTCCGAAAACGGGAGAAATGAAGGGGCACAGGTAAATCATCCCGCCTTATTGAGGTCTTAATATAAGCACTCCCTCATCTGAATCAAGATGCATCTGGAATCTATTGAGAAAATTCAGCCCCAGCAGGCCGAACTCAACCTGTTCCGCACTGTCGACCACCATGGCCCTGACATCCCGGACAACCCAACCCTCAAGCTCAATGGAAGAGAGCGTTATCTCCCAGGCCTCCTTGACCCCGCCGGCGGTGGTCACCTTGAAGCGCGGCGTGTTTCGGTCAATCTTCAGGCCAAGGGCGGGCAGCAGAGCGGCCGGAATGGACACCACCGAGGCCCCGGTATCAATGAGAAACGGATAGGTCACCCGGTTGTTGATGGTAGCCGTGACATGGATCTGCCGGGAACCGGGGGTAAAGGGAATAACGATCTCCCCTTCCTGCATCTTCAATTGGGAAATCCACCGAGCCAGCCGGTCCGCCCTCTCAGCCATGGTGTCCGGATAGACCCGCTGTCCGAGCAATTCTTCAGCCCCGGCCCAGTCGCCCTGGGCCAGAGCCAGTTCCACGCCGTCAAGAAAAAGCCGGGGATCATCGGCAAAAAAAGATCTGCTCCGCGCCAGCACCTGGGCTGCTGCGGCAAGCTCTCCTTTTGCCAGCTCATCCTCCAGCCACAGTTGATAGAGCTGCAGATGGAGATCCTGCAGCCCGGCCTGCTCCCCATCTGAGCCGAGGCTCCCCCCTGTTTTTTCGACAAAGTCCAGAGCATCGGCAAATCCCCTGCCTGCAAGGCAGGCGTCTGCTGCGATCTTGAGCAGGCCGAAATCTCCGGTGCGTCGGATCACCTCTGCCTCCAGCAGCCCAATCAGTTGCTCGAATCCGCCCTGCTGATAGAGTTCATCGGCCAATGCACGCGCCTCTGAAAGCATATTTGCCGGCTGCAGACTCTCCGGCACATCTCGGCTATCAAGCTTCGGGGCAAGCAGAAAACCAGCCAGAATCGCCTGCAGCCGCTCTACCAAACCGGTATCCATGGCCAGCGCCCGGACAAACTGCTCTTCCCGGCCGCCGGCAAAGGTCATATTGTAGAACTCCGCGACCGTAACCGTCATTTCCCGGCCTTCACCTGCCGGGTCGCCCCACAGATACCCGCCGCCAAGCCAGCCGCCAAAAGTCCAGCCCGTCACCCTGCCGTTTTGCAGCAGGACGCCGGACTCATCCGGCAAAGCGGTATTTGCCGCATGCAGCCAGGCCCCCTGTTGCCAGTCGGGACGCAGGGCAAGATCCGCGATTTGCCGCTGGGAAAGCAGTGAACGCCAGACGGTTTTCAGCTGATACTGCCACGGCTGCAGAAAGGCGGGCTCCAGGTCCAGGGGTTTGACAAGATGCCAGAGGCCGACTTCTTCCCCCGACTGCCACTGCCCGCCGTCAATTGCCGTGGAAAAACCCGAGGGCGGAAAACGAAAAAACCATCTCACCCCGCCGAGACAGCTTCTTACCGGCAAGGCCACCCACGCATGGTCAACAACCACGGCGGAGATGGCGGCAATCTCATTACCCCAGCTATCATAAACCGAAACAACCCCCACCGGCAGCAGCCTGCTTTGCTGCACCGCCGGGGGAGATGGCACAATCTCTTTTCCCGCCGGCAAAGAAGTTCCCGCGAGCGGGGTAACCGGTTTCTCCGTAACCTTGTCCGTGCCAGCAGATTTACCGGCTTGCCGGGCAGATGTTGCCGACGACGACGCGGGTTTGTTGTTTTGATCAACTGGGGGAAAGGGGAAAAGTATCCCCTTGAAGAAATACACAGCCAGGCCAACGGCTAAAACCACAACCAGGGCGGTGAGCAGCCACTTCCCTGCTTGCGGCTCCTTTTCCGTCAGGCCAAGCGCGGCACCGCAATGCTGACAGAAATTTGCCCCCGGCTCATGGGCACTGTGACATTTTGCACATCTCATAGGGTATTGTTAGGAACAATACAAGCAGCCTATACAGGGATTGCAAACACTTCCGGCAAAGGCCATATCCAGGATTAAAACACAAAAGGGCAGAGTCCTCGACAGACCTGCCCTTTTATCCTCTCTTGCTGACGCAAACAAACAGACGGTCAGTTTCTCCGCAAACGGCCCTTAAGCCCGAACAGGACGGCAAGGCCGGAGCCCAGAAAAAAAACAGCCCCGGGCAGCGGCGTGGGCAGCAGATCACGTACCAGGTAGCTGGCATACAGGGTACTGGCTGTATACACATCAGGGGAATAAGCGCTATCTGAAATGGTCACCCAGGACTCGAAGGCAGCTTCGTTCAAATGAACGCTTGCTGCCTTCAACTGCAGAAAATCACCGTTAGCATCATAGAGCACATACAGGCCCACGGCCTCCTGAAACGAACCGATAGCAATGGTCGGCGACATGAAATGCAAAAGAGTTTTCACCCCTGCTTCATTGCGGGCATAATAGGATGCAGCATATGTTGAATAATCAGCGGGCTTTCCCAGAAAGACAACCCCCGCGTCCTGGTAAAAACGCCACAAATCGTTGGAATCGGCATAGCGAAAGCCGGAATCAGCGAGATATCCGGAGGAGGCGCTGCTAACGGCGGCATAGGAAAGGCCTTGGGTGGCGGAAAGATCCAGCCATTCCATACCGGTCAGAGGATCAAAGGTGATGAGGCCATCGCCGGTACCGGGCACCAGATCCCTTGCCACAAGAGAGCCCCAGGCTGACACACCTGTGCCAAAGATTAACCCCGCTACAACCGTCATGAGAATTGCCGTTTTTTTCATCTGCCTCTCCAACATCATTGTTTAAGGATATTTAGGCAAAATATCAGAGAAAACCCTAAAAAAACAAACGAATGCCGTGATTGCTAATTATTCCCAACAGTTACTTTACACATAAAAAGCAGCCCCACAATCACTTAAAATCCTTAGATTATTTATTACGATAGCCTAATTAATTCGATAAGAGCAATCACAAAACAACAAAAAGACCAAAAAAATCTGCAAAAAATATTACATGAAAATCCCCAGGGCATGGCCAGGATTTTTTTTCATCCCCTGGACCGCAGCGCCTTGGCGCAGATTATCAGAGTAAAAAAATTCGTCTGCGTGAACTTGCATGCCATACTGCTTTCACTGGTTATCGCTTTACATTTACGGCTGAGTAATATAGATTTTTCTAATTAGTCGTTGTTATTTCCTCCCCAGATAAGTTCTACTTTGTCACATTACCCATCACTCTGCCGTTTGTATGCAGAGTCAATGGATGCTTGCCTTTGCCGGTGCCTGACGCTCATCTGTCGGAAGACTTC
>JAHILF010000151.1 GCA_018897105.1 Pseudomonadota bacterium | reverse complement strand
TGCTATTTTTTAAATTTAATAATGTGGAAACTTCTTTTATGTTTAATAAACAGCTAGCGCTATTTAGAATTATACAAACAAAATCGAGCTATTAGATGAATATTGCGTTAGCCTCTCCCTCTACATGGGAATCCAGGCTAGCAAAAATACGGTGAACATGAGAGCTGGTCTGGGCATGGGATTTTCCTTTTCCTCCGCGGCATATGGCCCGAAGGAGACGTTGATGCAAAAAAGGCTGAAAAAGTGAAAAGGAGAGTGCCGGGCTGGCAAACGCAATCATCATTTTGCCCGGCACGACGCTGTTGAGGTGTTTGGCATCAACTTCCGTGCCATGAGATGAGGCACCTTGACAACTTATGGTAATGGTTACTGTAAGCGTTTCGCAAGATTTTTTTACTCTCATGAGAATGGAGTTTTATTGAAGAATATTCTTTATCGCACTGAAGAATATTCTTCAGACTCATTTGGCTTTGTGTTGACTTCCCTGGCAAAGCTGCCTATATTTGTACCGAACGGTTGGTTTTTATTATGCGAAAGAGCAAAGGCGAGATAACTCGCGATTATATTATAAAAACGACACGGAAAATTCTGGTCGCCCAAGGATTTCACCATACCAGCATCAATGATATCATTAATGCCACGGGGGTGAAGAAGGGGAATCTGTATTATTATTTTGCCGGCAAGGAAGATCTGAGTTTTTCGGTTTTACAAGACGCGAAAGAGGAATTTTTTTCCTTTTTGGAGCAATCCTTTCAGGGGGATAATCCCATTGATAAAATCATTCATTCCTGTGAAGCAATATTCCAGGAGCAACAGAAGCAACATTTCGTTGGTGGCTGTCTGTTTGGCAATGTTGCGCTGGAGATGAGCGACTGCAACGAGCGTTTTGCCGCTGTCATCCACGAAGTTTTCACCACCTGGACGGAAAAATTTGCCCGTTTCCTGGAAGAGGCCGCAGAAAATACCAGCCTGGTGAGTCGGGTTCCCCCCATACAGCTGGCTAAAACGCTGGTGGCCGTCATCGAAGGTGGCATCATGATGGCCCGGGTCAGCAAAAGCAAGGCAGATCTGGAGGATTGCCTGAGCACGCTGAAAATTATGCTCGGCCGGTGAAAGGTTTTGAGTAGCCGGTATGAAATAACCTCTGTTTTTTGACCACCCGGTATGGCGACATTATTTTCTTACAGCGGCTTATCCGGCCAATGTCCGCTCCGGTCAGGCTAAAATCGGTTGAGAACTGCTGCGGTCGAAGAAAATGCCGGCCCGTTCCCTTGCCTCCTCAACGGAGCTGCTGGTCTGTACTGCCGAGGCAAGCCGCAGTCCGAAAGGATATGTCTTGCTGAAGTAGTGGGTGAACTCTTTGAGGCGACCCAGCCGGCGCTCCGGCCGGAAACGTTTTTCAAGCTGGTCGACAAAACAAAAATAAAAGGCCGGACGATCAACGTTCAGCAGGGGCAGGTCGACACCATACAGATCCGAGGCGATCTCATGAAAGAGCCAGGGTCTGATCGCCGCGCCCCGGCCGAGCATCAGGCCATCGGCCCCGGAAAGCTCCAGGCAGCGGCGGCCGTCCGCAACACTGAAGATGCCGCCATTGGCCACCACAGGGATCGACAGCCAGCTTTTCACCTTGCCCACCCATTCCCAGCGTGGTTTCCGGCTGAACGGTTCTTTGCGCAGCCGGGCATGGACGGTGAGAAGATCAATCCCCTCTCCTTCGAGCATCCGGCAGAGACTTTGCAGGCGTGCTTCATCCAGCTGCTCACCCAGTCGGATCTTGGCGGTAAGGGGCAGTTCGGTGCGTGCCCGGGCCTCGGCCACCAGCTGCCGCAGATGGTCGGCATCATCGACAAGTTTGCTGCCGCCGCCGAAATTTCGCACTTGAGGCGCAGGGCAGCCCAGGTTCAAATCAATGGCATCACCCCCCAGCTGATGAACCCGGTCAATGGCCGCTGCCAGATGGGTTTTATCGGCCACCAGCAGCTGATAGGAAAGCGGGTGTTCAGCCCCGGTGCTGACCAGAAAGGGGGAGACGGCCGCATTTTCCATGGGAAGCCTTCTGGCGGACAACATTTCCGTGGACAAAAGCCCAACCCCGCCCAACTGCAGCA
This sequence comes from Pseudomonadota bacterium, assembly GCA_018897105.1. Taxonomy (GTDB): domain Bacteria; phylum Desulfobacterota; class Desulfobulbia; order Desulfobulbales; family SURF-16; genus SURF-16. The sequence continues at coordinate 71,657 of JAHILF010000151.1, read as the reverse complement.
GCAGGGATCTGAAAACGGAATGGGTAAGTCCTGCCATGGGAGCCATCAACAGCGGCGGATTGATGCACAGATTGCGGATTTCAAGCATGATATGACGTTCTCGTTAAACCTTTGGCAAATATTTCTGCCTAATCAGGGGTATCCATATCGCTGTGCTCACATTCCGAGCAGCGCAGGATAGGCTCCCATTTTTCAAAGGCCACCCGCCACCCCTCTTCCTCGATTTTTTTTTCATAGAGTTTCTGGCATTCATCGCAGAGCCATCGATCGCCTGCTGGCGTAACCCACAGTTTCATATTTTCACCTGTTCTGTTTCCGTTATTTTATAATTGAGCAAAATGGCTGGTCTCATAGTATTGTTTCGCCATAAAAGTTTGATATTCTACACCATGAATGAGATTATTACGATGCTCACCGCAGGTATTTTCTTGTCTAACTCAACAATTTTTGCGCATAAGCATGAAAATCAGGGTAACAGATAAGTCCGGGCATGATGGTGAGGCTGAGCCGGCAATCAACAGGAAATCCTATGTCTGATACTTTGCTTGCGCGGAAAACCGCCGTGCTCATCAAACCGGAGTATGCCGGGTGCCGGGTGCTGGATTTTGTCACCTCCCGTTTCACCTACCGTAGCCGGGAAGAGTGGCGGCAGGAGCTGGATGCCGGCCGTTTTCTGCTGGGTGGTGATCGCGCTGCTTCCCAGTCCCTGCTGGCCGCCGGTGACCGGCTGGTCTATCTGATGCCCGAACTGCAGGAGCCACCTGTGGACCAGGATTTTGTGGTGCTCTACGAAGATGATGATCTGCTGGTGGTGGATAAACCGGCCAGGCTGCCCTGTCATCCGGGCGGCATTTTTTTCCGGCATACTCTGTGGGCCCTGCTGCAGGAGCGACACGGCATAGTCGGCCCGTCACTGATCAATCGGCTTGACCGGGAAACATCCGGCATTGTTCTGGTGGCCAAGAACAAAAAGGCGGCCCGTCACTGTTCTCAGCAGTTTGCCAGCCATCAGGTGTATAAGCGCTACCTGGCGCTGGTGGAAGGGGAGTTTCCATTTCCAACCCTGCAGGCCAATGGCAGCCTGGCCCCTGACCCGGCCAGCGCCATCCGCAAGAAGGTACGCTTTTACCCGAATGAAGCGGCGGCTGAGGCCCCGGCCGGGGCCGTACCATGCAGCACGGTCTTGCAGCGGCTGCGCAGCGATAACGGCATCAGTCTAGTTGAGGCCATACCGGTCACCGGCCGCTGCCATCAGATTCGGGCCACCCTCTGCAGTCTCGGTTTTCCGGTGGTGGGTGACAAGCTTTACGGGGTTGACGAACAGCTGTTTCTCCGTTTGCAACAGGACCGGTTGAGCACTGCCGATCGGCAGCGGTTGCGTTTGGATCGTCAGGCCCTGCATGCGGCAACATTACGCCTCCGCCATCCGAGTAATGACCGGGAACTCGAGTTCAGCGCCCCCCTGCCCGCAGCAATGAAAACCCTGGTAGGCGACATCGGTGAGGCCGCTTCATTTGCTTGATTCTCGCTGGGCTTACCCTTTGTTCCCAATCCAGCATGTTATCCTGCCACGCTCTTCTTGACGAATTCCTTTCTTGGATAATCGCCTGTTGTAATGTGGCTTTTCTGATTGGCAAATTCCGCATTTTTCCCCATATTCTCGCAAAATACCCGACTATTTTCAGACCTCCTGATCTCGGCAATTTAAGCTAAGGCCGAGGCCTTGCTGTAACATGCTGAAATATCGTCGAAAAAAATCACAAATGGCATGTGGCCGCCCAGGATGGTTGCCACCGGTGCAGGATTTAAATAAGATACCAATCTCACCAAGGGAGCACAAGAAATCCATTTCACCGGACCACCGCCATGCCACAATTACAGCTACCGATATTTCCAGAGGGAACGACCCTGATTAACCCGAACATTGGGTTTGTCAAAAAAGACAACAGCATTACCTACATTTACGGCAACATGAAGGTTTTCACTCACGACATTTACGACATGCAGGCCTTTCGCATGATTACCAGCCAGTTGTATGTCAACGGCAGCGCCAGTCAGGCCGAGTTATGCCGGACATTTGGCGTGAGTAAAATCAGCCTCAAACGCAGGGTTAGAACCTGAGAAAATATCCCCTGTTGCTTGCCGAAACAAATGCGCTTTTTCGCATAAATCGCAAGCAACTCTTATTTGATGATATCAACTAGTTAAATGTATTAACGAAAGGGGGGAGAGATCTGTTTTTGACTCTTCTCTATGTATACCCTCCAGCGGACAGTGTACGATCCGTCCCCATGCCTCAGCTTTTGCCACGACTCCCTTCTGCCGTTTTCTCCACCATTCCTCTCCCTGCCCCATTATGGATTCTTCTGATCAGTCCATAGGATTGCCACGATATTTCCGGGATGGTGGTCAACAGCACCTGGCTGCCGGAATTGGCCTGGGCCAGCGGCCTGCCGTCTGCTGTTTCCACCCCCAGCACCTCAAATGGCACATTATCTAAGTCGTCCGCCATATATTCCAGTTGCTCGCCGGGCCTGATCCGGTTTCGTACCTCAACCAGGGGACGGCTGCCCGGCGTTACCACAATGCCGGCCGGCACATAGGTCTGATCCACCACCGCCCCGCTGTAGCACATGTCACTCTCGGTGGGCGGGCCGTCAAAAAAATTCTCCGTATAGCCCCGGGTGCCGAGCTTGACGATCTCCTCCATGAAATGCGCCGGCATGACCACAGGCGCGCCGGGCGATGCCTCAAGACACTGCTGGACATGATCCAGGGCGGCCCGATAAATGCGGACAATGCCGCCGGCATAATAAATGCCTTTCATCCTGCCCTCGATCTTGATCGAATCAACCCCGGCCGCGAAGATTTCCGGCAAGCGGTTGATCAGACAGAGATCCTTGCTGTTGAAGATATAGGTACCGCGGCCATTCTCTTCCACCGGGAAAAACTGGCCAGGTCTTTTTTCTTCCTGCAACCGGTAATCATAGCGGCAGGGATGGGCGCAATTGCCCTGATTGGCATCGCGACCGGTGAGATAGAGGCTGAGCAGGCAGCGGCCGGAATAGGAGATGCACAGCGCCCCATGGACAAAGACCTCTATTTTTGCCGATATCGCTTGCTTGATTTGTCTAATCTCGGCCAGAGTCAGCTCGCGGGCCAGATTGAGTCGGGAAACCCCCTGCTCCTGCCAGAAAAGGGCGCTTTCCACATTGGTCACATTGGCCTGGGTGGAAAGATGGATGGACATGGCCGGCACCACCTGTCTTGCCACCCGCAGCACCCCGGGGTCCGAGATGATCAGCCCGTCCACCTCGATCTCGGCAAGCCGTTGCAGATAGGCGGGCAATCTTCCAAGATCCCGGTTATGGGCGAAAATATTCACCGTGACAAAAACCCGGACCTGCCGGGCATGGGCAAAGTTCACAGCCTGCTGCAGGTCGTCTTCGGAAAAATTGGTGGCATGAGCCCGCAGGCTGAACTCCTTGCCGCCCAGGTAAACGGCATCGGCCCCGTAATGGATCACCGTCCGCAGCTTTTCGAGACTTCCCGCCGGGGCAAGCAGCTCGCAACAAGGCTTGTTATTCATATCTGTCGATAAATTCACGATCTTATTTCTTCCAGTATATTGCGCAAAGGATAAGAGGTCCAATAATGGACCTACTCCGTTAAAAAACTGTTGACTGGTTCAAGTCGAAACTGGTTGAATGGGTTCTTTTACGGACCAGATTAACCTTTTTCTTCTGATGCTTCAATGGCTGAAAAAATTGCCGTTGCCATGAGCGGCGGGGTCGACAGTACGGTATGCGCGGCACTGCTCATGAAAAACCATGAAGTGCGCGGGTTTTTCATGAACCTTGGCCTGCCGGACCAAATGGAACAAATCGCCAGGGTGGGCATGGTTGCCGAACGGCTGGGGATCAGCCTGGAGATTGTTGATCTGGCCGAGGTCTTTGCCAGGGAAATCATTGACTATTTCTGCCGGAGCTATGCGGCGGGCACAACGCCGAACCCCTGCGTCATCTGCAATCCCCGCATCAAGTTCGGCAGACTGCTGGACGCGGTGCGGACCCGCGGCATCAACAAAATGGCTACCGGCCATTATGTGCGCGTCACCCATGAGCAAAACGGCAGCCATCTGCTGCGGGGCCTGGACCACAAAAAGGATCAGTCCTATTTTCTCTGCGGCCTCAGCCAAGAGCAGCTGCAGCATCTTGTTTTTCCCCTGGGCGGGCTGACCAAGGATGAGGTTTACCGCCTGGCCGCAGGCCTTGGTTTGGACCACCGTCCCGGTGCGGAAAGCCAGGATGTCTGTTTTTTAAAAAACCAGGGACCGGGCGATTTTCTGAAAAGAAGGACAGATTGCGCAAAAGGTGATATTGTCACGCAAAATGGCAAAAAGGTCGGCAGCCATGAGGGGGTTTTTCACTACACCATCGGCCAGCGCCGGGGGCTTGGTGTCTGCGACCGCACCCCCTTCTATGTCACCGGGCTCGATGCGGCAAATAAACAGGTAATCGTGGGCAAAGAGGAGGATCTGTGGCACAATGAGCTGCTGGTCCGGGCCGTAAACTGGCTCGCCGGAGCTGCTCCGCAGCTGCCCGCCCGCTTTGAGGTAAAGATCCGTTACCGGCACCAGGCTGCCGTGGCGGATATTTACGAGGAAGGAAAGCTGCTCAGAGTCGTTTTTGTCCAGGCCCAGCGGGCCATCACCCCGGGACAGTTTGCCGTTTTTTATGATAATGACGAGGTCATCGGCGGCGGAGAGATTGCAGGCAGAGCATGACAGCGAAAAAAAAGACCATAAAGGTGGCGCTGACCACCCTGGGTTGCAAGGTCAACCAGTTTGAGTCGGCCTCCTTTCTCTCGGGCCTGGTGGCGCGGGGTGCGGAAATCGTGCCCTTTTCCCACCAGGCGGACATCTATATCATTAATACCTGCGCCGTGACCGGCAAGGCCGGGGCCCAGTCCCGCCAGATGATCCGCAGGGCGCTGAAGACCACCAGCAAGGCGCGGCTGGTGGTCACCGGCTGCTATGCCCAGGTGGCCACCCAGAAGGTGCTGGAGATCGGCGACTGGTCGGTGTGCATTGTCGGCAACGGCTACAAGCACCGGCTGGTGGACATCGCCCTGTCGGACAAGCACTGCGACCTGGAAATGCACATGGGGGATATCGGTAGCCAGAAGAAAATCTGCCCCCTGCCGGTCAGCCACTTCCCGGACGACCGCACCCGTTCCTTCCTGAAAATCCAGGACGGCTGCAACAACTTCTGCTCTTACTGTATCGTGCCCTATGCCAGGGGCCGCAGCCGCAGCCTGCCGATTGATGCGGCCTTGCAGCAGATAAGCGTATTTGCCGCCAGCGGCTACAAAGAAATCGTGCTGACCGGCATCCATGTGGGCATGTATGGCCTTGATCTCTCCCCTCCTGCCAGCCTGCTCGATTTCATCGATCAGGCCACGGCAAACTACCCGGCCATGCGTTTCCGGCTGAGCTCGCTGGAGCCCGGCGAGGTGCAGGAGACAATTCTTGATCTCATGGCCGCCCGGGCCAACTTCATGCCCCATCTGCACATCCCCCTGCAGAGCGGTGACGACCGAATTCTGCGGGAGATGAACCGCCGTTACCAGGCCGATGATTTTGCCCGGCTGATCGGTCGGATCAGGGAAAAAATCCCCCATGCGGCCATCGGGGTGGATGTGCTGGTCGGCTTTCCCAATGAGGACGATGGGGCCTTTAACCATACCTACGCGCTTCTTGCCGACCTGCCGGTGACCTATCTCCATGTCTTTCCTTACTCGAAAAGGCCGGGAACCGTGGCGGCGGGCCTGATTAATCAAATACCAGGCCCGGTAAAGGATGAAAGGGTGGCGCGCCTGCGCCTGCTCAGCGAACAGAAAAAAGCAACATTTTACCAACAGCACCTCGGCACAACCCAGCGGGTGCTGGCAGAAAACAAAAACAACCGTTACCGGCTCATGCGGGGCTTTACGGAAAACTATATCCCTGTTCTCTTTCCGGCACAGGAGAATATGAGCAACCAAATTGTTGATGTCTTCCTTGACCGGTTGGAAGACGGCATTGTTTTCGGGCGGACAGTATGATCGGAGAAATTATCGCAATCGGCAATGAACTGACTTCCGGCAGGATTCTCAACTCAACCAGCTATTTTGCGGCCAGCCATCTTTATGCGGCAGGCCACGAAATAGCCGCCATGGCCACCATCGGCGACGAGCCGCAGATGATCGGCAAGGCCCTGCGGGAAAGCATCGAACGAGCGGATTTTGTCGTGGTCACCGGCGGGCTCGGCCCCACCAACGACGACATGACCAATGCCGCGGTGGCAGACGCCTTGAACCTGCCCACCATCCTTTATCCGGAGATTTTTGACAAAATCAAACAGTCGCAGTCGTTCAAGGAGATGCCCTCCCTGGAGAAACTGGCCTGGCTGCCGTCAGGGGCGGAAATCCTGAAACCGGGTGACAAGATCGCCGGCTACCTGCTGGTCTACCACGGGAAACCGATCTTTTTCCTGCCCGGCGTCCCTCACCAGATGCGGGAACTGATGCTTGACCGGGTCATTCCCCGGCTGGCCAGCTGGGGCGGCAACAACATCTCGCTGGTGAAGCAGAAGGTGTTCAAGGTTTTCGGCCTGCCCGAGTCGATGCTGCAGGAGATGCTGGCGGACCTGGAAAAAAGCAACCAGAAACTGCGCATCGGCTACTATCCCAATGCGGCCGAGGTGCATCTCAGCCTGACGGTGCGCGGCAGGACCCACGAAGAAACCGAGACGCAGTTCAGCCAGGGGGAAGCCTCCATCAGAAAGATTCTCGGCTGCTGCATTTACTCCGATGACGGCGACACATTGGAGGCAATTGTGGGCAGAAGCCTCAAAGAGCAGAAAAAGACCCTGGCCCTGGCAGAATCCTGCACCGGCGGCCTGCTGGCCCACCATATCACCCTCATTGCCGGCAGCTCCGATTATTTTATCGGCGGTATTGTCGCCTATGCCAACAGGGTCAAGGAAGAGATCCTGCACGTCAGAACGGATACCCTAGAAACATACGGCGCCGTCAGCCAGGAAACAGCCAGGGAAATGGCGCTCGGGGTAAAAAAAATCACCGGCGCCGACCTTGCCCTATCCATAACCGGCATTGCCGGGCCTGACGGCGGTTCCCCGGAAAAACCGGTGGGCACGGTCTGCTTTGCCGTTGCCAACCGGGGCACAACCCTGTCCTTCCGGTTTCACTTCAACGGCAACAGAAATACAGTGCAAACCAAAGCCGCCATGACCGGGCTTGATCTTTTACGCCGCCATATGCATGGTCTTGACTTTATCGATAGCGGCTGGTAGTGATGAAAGTTTCATGCTGAAAAACGATACGGTGCTCTACGTAACTTTAATTATCTATCTTTCAATGCCGGCAACTTAAGGCCGGGTGACAGATTTAATTTTTCCTCCAGACTGAGGGGACTGAATTTTTTTCGCGATTTTGGCGAAAATCATTCTGTCCCCGGCTTTGAAGGAAAAAATAAAATCAGTCCCCGCTGCAACTCGCTCTTTAAGTGAACGACATTGATCTTTCTTTATCTATTTTATTGATACCGGGTATGCCGGTTTGACGCGGGAGCATAGACAATGGCCATCTCTGAGGAAAAAAACAAAACTCTTGATACAGCGATTCTCCAGATACATAAACAATTCGGCAAAGGGTCGATCATGCGTCTTGGCTCCGCTGATACCGAGGCCATACCGGTCATCTCCACCGGCGCTCTGAGCCTGGATATCGCCACCGGCGTCGGCGGATTTCCCAGGGGCAGGATCGCGGAAATTTACGGCCCGGAATCGTCTGGTAAAACCACCCTGGCTCTGCATCTCATTGCCGAGGCCCAGAAGGCGGGGGGCACTGCGGCCTTTATCGACGCCGAGCATGCCCTTGATATCCACTACGCCGATCGTCTCGGGGTCAATACGGACGACCTGCTGGTCTCCCAGCCGGACTACGGCGAACAGGCCCTGGAGATTGCCGAAATCCTTATCCGCAGCGGCTCGGTTGACGTGATTGTCATTGACTCGGTGGCCGCCCTGGTGCCCAAAGCCGAGATAGACGGCAACATCGGCGATTCCCATATGGGACTGCAGGCCCGGCTCATGTCGCAGACCATGCGCAAACTGACCGGTATCCTGAAAAAAAGCAACACGGCACTGGTCTTTATCAATCAGATCCGCATGAAAATCGGCGTCATGTTCGGCAACCCGGAAACCACCACCGGCGGCACGGCTCTCAAATTCTATTCCACCATGCGTTTTGACATCCGCAAACAGGCTGCCATCAAAGATGGACAGGATATCATCGGCAACCGCACCAAGGTGAAAATTGTCAAAAACAAGGTTGCTCCCCCGTTTAAAGATGCAGAGTTTGATATCGTTTACGGAGAAGGCATCTCCAAGGCCGGCGATATTCTTGATCTTGCCGCGAACCTGAACATCATTGAAAAAAGCGGGGCCTGGTATTCTTACAGCAACGAACGAATCGGCCAGGGCCGGGAAAATGCCAAGGAATACCTGAAGGAACATCCTGAGATGATGGCGGAAATCGATCGCAAGGTCCGCCAGGGCTTTGGACTGCCCGTTGCCGGAGAGGCAAAGGCTGAAGTCCCCCCTGCGTCTGCCTGAAACCAGCAGATTCATACAATTCAACAGGTCCGCTGCAAGAGCGATGATTATTTATCGTGGAGCGTGTACGTACGTTCCGAGCTCCACCCCTTAACCATTTAATAAAGCACCACACAGATATGACTGGAAACGACATTCGCCAAAATTTTTTATCTTACTTTGCGGGCAAGGGCCATACAGTGGTTGACAGTTCCGCCCTGGTTCCCCATGACGACCCCACCCTGCTGTTCACCAATGCCGGCATGGTGCAGTTCAAAAGGCTGTTCACCGGCGAGGAGAAACGCGAGTACACCCGGGCCGCCACCTGCCAGCGCTGCGTCAGGGCCGGCGGCAAGCACAATGACCTGGACAATGTGGGTTATACGGCCCGGCATCACACCTTTTTCGAGATGCTGGGCAATTTTTCCTTTGGCGACTATTTCAAAAAGGACGCCATTAACTACGGCTGGGACTTTCTCACCAAGGTACTCGGCCTGTCCCCGGAAAACCTGTGGGTTTCCGTGTATGAAGATGACGACGAGGCTTACCAGCTCTGGGAAAAAATTGAAGATCTGCCCAAGGGACGCATCATCCGTTTAGGGGCAAAAGACAATTTCTGGGCCATGGGTGACACCGGTCCCTGCGGCCCCTGTTCGGAAATCCATATCGACCAGGGCAGAGAGGTTGGCTGCGGCCAGCCGGATTGCGCGGTGGGCTGCGATTGCGACCGTTTCCTGGAACTGTGGAATCTTGTTTTCATGCAGTTTGAACGTAGTGAGGACGGCACCATGACGCCCCTGCCCAAACCAAGCATTGACACGGGCATGGGGCTGGAGCGCATCGCCGCTGTCATTCAGGGCAGGCACAGCAACTATGAGTCCGACCTGTTCACCCCCATCATTGATACCATCGCCCGAGTAGCCGGCATTCACTACGGCAGCAATGACCGCTCTGACACCGCCATGCGCGTCATCGCCGATCACTGCCGTACCACCGCCTTTCTGGTGGCGGACGGCGTACTGCCTGCCAATGAAGGCCGTGGCTATGTGCTGAGGCGCATCATGCGGCGGGCCATCCGTTTCGGCCGCACCCTCGGCTTGACCAGGCCTTTTCTGAGCACCATCACCAACAAGGTGGTGCAGGAGATGTCTCCGGCCTATCCCCATCTCAATGACGCGGTTGAGCTGCTGCAACAGGTGGTCAGCAATGAGGAGGAACGATTTCTTGAAACCCTGGGTAACGGTCTGGAAATGCTGGGCAAGGAAATCCATCGTCTGAAAAAGGAAAAGAAAAAAATCATCGATGGGGAATTCATCTTCAAACTCTATGACACCTTCGGCTTTCCGGTGGATATCGTCCGGGACGTGTCCATAGAAGAAGGATACGGCATTGACGAAGCCGGCTACAATGCCGCCATGGAGGCCCAGCGGGCGCAATCACGCAAATCCTGGAAGGGCGGCGGACTGACCGAGTTCAGCGCAGGTCTGCGTCAGCTCATGGCAGACGGCGTAAAAAGCAGCTTTGTCGGCTACGCCACCCGGCAGCATCAATCAGCCCTTGTTGCCATCATCAATGAACAGGGAGCGTGCTGCACCAACGCCGCCAAGGGGGAAAAGGTGCTGCTGGTCACCGCTGAAACGCCCTTTTATGCCGAGTCGGGCGGCCAGATCGGCGACCAGGGGCAAATCAGCGGACCAGCGGGCAAGGCCAGGGTGGTCAACACGGTGCAGGCCGGTGACGGCCTTATTCTGCACCAAGCTGAAATGGTTGCCGGGGGCATGGCCTGCGGTGACATGGTGGAGCTTAGGGTGCTTGATGCCAGAAGGCAGGCAATCGCCTGCAATCATACCGCTACCCATCTTCTCCAGGCTGCCCTGAAACAGATGCTCGGGGATCATGTCAAACAATCTGGTTCTCTGGTTGAGGCGGACAGGCTTCGTTTTGACTTCACCCATTTCACCCCGTTATCCCCGGAAGAAATCCAAAAGATTGAAGCCATCGCCAATGGAGTGATCCGGGCCAATACCCGGCTCTGCATTGACAGCCTGACAAAAGAGGAGGCCATCAAGTCTGGAGCCACCGCCCTTTTCGGCGAAAAATATGGCGACATGGTGCGGGTGGTGACCATTGACAGCTTCAGCAAGGAACTCTGCGGCGGCACCCATGTGCAGGCCACCGGGGAAATCGGGCTGTTAAAGATTGTCTCGGAAACAGGCATAGCCGCCGGCGTGCGCCGCATTGAAGCGGTAAGCGGCCGGAAGGCCTTTGCCAGATTTCAGCAGGAAGATGAAAAGCTGAACATCATTACCGGGCTGCTGCGCTGCGCCCCTGATGAGGCTGCGGGCAGAATCGAAAAGCTCATGGCAAGAGTCAAGGAGCTGGAAAAAGAGGTGGGCAACCTGCACGCCAAGCTCTCTCTGGCAAACCTTGACTCACTTATTGACAGCGCCAGGAAAGTAAAAAATATCCGGGTGGTTGCTGCTCAGATCCCCCTCGACTCAGCCAAAACAATGCGCGAGGTGGGAGACCGGGTACGCGACAAACTGAACAGCGGCGTGGCCGTGCTGGGCGGCATTCTCCATGACAAGGTATCGCTGCTGGCCATTGTCAGCAAGGATTTGACCGGTACTATCCAGGCCGGCAATATTATTAAAGAGGTGGCTCAGCTGGTTGGCGGCGGGGGAGGGGGACGTCCGGATATGGCCCAGGCAGGCGGCACCATGCCCGATAAACTGCCCCAGGCACTGCAGGCAGTATTCGCCATCATAGAAAAGCAGCTGCCATGAAATCCGGGTCCCGGAAATAACAGCGTAACAATGTGACACAAAATTCATTTTTTGCAATTAACATAGTAACTATTCAAGATTTTGTGCGAAATATAATACCAAAATATTGGGTTAAAAAAAGTTGACAGCCAAAAAAGAATGTAGTAGACAACTCCATGTTTAAATGAAGCCCGATTCATTTTTAAGTAGAAACCATATATCATTAAGTTATTCAATAGTAAGGGGGCGCTAAATGATTACAGTTGACATCACCATGCTGATCCACGTCATGAACATCCTGTTTCTGATTGTGGTTCTCAATGCAGTTCTTTACCGCCCTGTGAGACGCATACTTGCAGAGCGGAAACAGAAGATTACTGACTTAAACACTGATGTGGACACATTTAACAAGAACGCCAAATTAAGGGCGGAACAGTTTGACCAAAAATTCAGGGATGCGAGGCGGAAAGCCAAGGCTGAATTTGATGCGGCAAGAAATGAAGCTCAGGAGGCAGGTACGGAAAAACTGCAGCAGATTAAAAGCGAATCTGACAAGGCGAAAGCTGCTCAACTGAGCACCGTTGCCTCGGAAGTTAAAGCTGCTGAACAGGCTTTAAAGGGGCAGGTTGGAAGCTTTGCGACAGAAATGGCCGGTAAGGTACTCGGGAGGGCTCTGTAAAATGAAAAACAACAAGAGGTGGTCAAAGATTGCATTAACTGCTTTGGCACTTGCGGCTGTTATCGGGACAGCAGGAATCATTTACGCATCAGGCGGTGACCCGCATGCGGTAGAGGCGGCAGGACATGCCGCGGAAGCGGCGGGAGAGGCACATGGGGCGGCGGCACATGGCGCCTCATCCATGACAGGCCCCCATGGCGCTCTGTCCCCGGCGAAACTGAAGGATTTCGGTTGGCGGGTGATGAACTTTGCCGCACTTATGGTAATCCTGATAAAATTCTTGAAAAAACCCTTGGTTGACGCCCTAAAAGGCAGGCAGCAGGGTATCGCAGCCGAATTTGAAGACCTTGAGACCCGCCGTGCTGAAGCGGAACGGAATTACAAAGAATATGAAGCCAGACTCGCCGGTATCGATGACGAGTTGAAAACTATGGTGGAGAAGGCCGTTGCCCAGGGCCAGGTTGAAAAAGCGCGGATCATTGAAGAAGCAAACCGGGCTGCTGAGGGCATTAAACGCCAGGCTGAAATGGTCGTGCAGAATGAAATTGCCGAAGCCAAACGCCGCTTGAAAACAGAAATCGCCGATCAGGCAGCAATCATGGCGGAAGAAATCATCAAGAAGAATCTCCAGGACACAGACCAGAACAAACTGGTTGAGGATTACCTGACCAAGTTGGGAGGTTTGCAAAAATGAAAAATGACATTCTGGCCAAACGTTATGCAAAGGCCGTTTTTATTGTGGGTAAAGAAGAAAATGCCTTGGACGATTATGCCAAGACACTGAAAGATTTTGCGGAACTCTATACGACATTACCTGAGGTTCGCGATGGTTTGACAAACAGGATATACCCGGCCGACGTTCGCGAGAAGGTCATGGCTGCAATCGTAAAAAAAGCGGGTGTATCCCAGATCATGGGGAACTTTCTCAATTTACTGGCCCAGAAAAACAGGGCCAATGTACTTCCTGAAATAGCTGCGTCATTTCAGGGCATGGTTGATGTTGAAAGAAACGTCTGCCAGGGAATCGTGATCACAGCCAAGGCTCTGGAGCCTGCGCTATTGGATAAGGCAAAGCAAACATTGGAAAAGATAACAGGAAAGCAGGTTGTTTTGAAAACCGAAATTGATACATCCATTATAGGCGGTATGATAGCCAAAGTTGGTGATATCATTTTGGATGGCAGCATCAAAACGCAGCTTGAGGGTTTAAAAGAGTCCATTAAAGGGAGTGAATAGGCAATGCAAATTAAAGCTGAAGAAATCAGTCAGATTATCAAGGGGCAGATCAAAGACTACGAAACGAAAGTTGATCTGAGTGAAACTGGAACCGTAATTTCAGTTGGTGATGGTATTGCGCGTGTCCATGGTGTTGAAAAATGCATGGCTATGGAGCTTCTGGAATTTCCTAACGGAATCCTCGGCCTCGCCCTGAACCTGGAACAAGACAATGTTGGCTGCGCCATATTCGGCGAAGTCAGGCATATCAAAGAAGGCGATATCGTCAAGAGAACCGGAAGAATCGCCGAGGTTCCGGTAGGACCTGAAGTTGAGGGCAGGGTTATTGATGGTGTTGGTAAACCCATTGACGGCCAGGGACCGATTAACGCAAAAAAATTCTCAAAAATGGAAGTTCTTGCCCCTGGTGTTATCGCCCGAAAAGGCGTGCATGAACCATGTTATACCGGCAGCAAGGCTGTTGACGCCATGACCCCGGTTGGCCGCGGACAGCGTGAGCTGATTATCGGCGACCGCCAAATCGGCAAAACATCACTGTGTGTTGATGCGATCATTGCTCAGAAAGAAACTGATGTGCACTGTATCTATGTTGCCATCGGCCAGAAAAAATCAACCGTAGCTCTGGTTGTTGAGAACTTGAGAAAACATGGCGCCATGGAGTACACCACCGTTGTAGCCGCCTGCGCCTCCGACCCTGCACCAATGCAGTACGTGGCCGCATTTACCGGTTGTTCAATCGGTGAGTATTACCGTGACAACGGCATGCACGCCCTGATCATTTACGATGATCTTTCCAAACAGGCGGTATCCTATCGTGAGTTGTCCCTGCTGCTTCGCCGCCCACCTGGACGTGAGGCCTATCCTGGTGACATTTTCTTTAACCATTCACGTCTGCTGGAACGTTCCTCGAAAGTAAACGATGCATTGGGCGCAGGCTCACTGACCGCTCTGCCCATTATCGAGACTCAGGCCGGTGACGTATCCGCCTTTATTCCCACCAACGTTATTTCCATTACCGACGGCCAGGTATACCTGGAACCAAACCTGTTTTTCTCAGGTGTCCGTCCGGCTATTAACGTTGGTCTTTCCGTATCAAGGGTTGGTGGTGCAGCTCAGGTAAAGGCAATGAAACAGGTTGCCGGTACACTTCGCCTTGACCTTGCCCAGTATCGTGAACTTGCCGCCTTTGCCGGCTTCGGTTCCGATCTTGACGCTGCGACCCAGGCTCAGCTGACCCGCGGCGCCCGACTGGTTGAAATTCTGAAACAACCTCAGTATCAGCCACTGCCCATGGAAAAACAGGTAACCATTATTTTCGCAGGCACCAAGGGATATCTTGATAAGCTGCCCCTCGACACACTGGCAGATTACGAACAGGATCTTTATTCCTACGTGGCAAGTAACGATCCTGCCATATTTGACACCTTGAAGGAAAAGAAGGTAATCGACAAGGCTCTTGAGGAAAAAATGCACAGCACCATAAAGGCCTTCACAGAGACGTTCAAGGCATCTAAAGGAATTCAATAAATCTGGAGTAACGAGTCATGCCGAGTCTAAAAGATGTCAAAATGAAGATAGCTGGTGTCAAGAAGACAGCCCAGATCACCAAGGCCATGAATATGGTTTCATCGGCCAGACTGAGGGGCGCCCAGATGAAGATGGAGGCTTTTCGGCCATATGCCGGGAAATTCAATGAAGCGCTTCACTCCATCAGCAGCAATATGAAATCCGGCGCGTTTGCTTTAATGCAGGAACGCGAGGTGAAAACTGTCGAAATCCTTATCGTTACATCTGACCGTGGCCTTTGCGGCAGTTTCAATGCGAATATCATCAAAATGGCTGAAAAGCTGATGAATAAGTATGAGGCTGCAGGGAAGAAAGTTACTCTCGTCTGTGTCGGTAAAAAATCAAATCGCTACTTTCGCAAAACAGGCAAGGTCCGTGAAAAATTTGTTGATATCATGGGCAACTTCCAGATGTTCAATGCCCGCGCAATCGCTCAGGATGTTGCTGCAAATTTTATTGCAGGCGGATCTGATGAAGTACACCTCATATATGGCAGCTTCATAAGCGTTGCGAGACAGTTACCGAAAACAATGCCTTTCCTGCCGGTAAAATCTGTTGAAGCGGAGGATGCGGGAAAAACCGAAACCAAACAGGCCGGTGACTACATCTATGAGCCCAGCCCAGAGGAGATTATGGATGTTCTTCTTCCTCTGTACACTAATGTTATGGTTTACAATGCCATGCTTGAGGTCGGCGCCAGTGAACATGCCGCCCGTATGACGGCCATGGACAATGCGACCAAAGCTTGTAAGGATATAATCAGTAACCTGACAATGGTATACAACAAGGCGCGCCAGTCAGCTATTACCGGCGAGCTGATGGATATTGTAGGTGGTGCTGAAGCACTGAAAGGATAACAATAAATTTCGGAGTGGAGGGCACCCACCTCTTAAACGGAGAATTTTCAAGCTGCTGAGGAGGCAATTAGCCATATGAGTAATCAAAATGTAGGAAAAATAGTCCAGGTTATCGGACCTTGTGTTGACGTTGAGTTTGAACAGGGATTTCTCCCTAGAATTATGAATGCACTTTTTGTATCCAATCAGGGCATCAATGATGAACCAGACAACCTTGTTATCGAAGTAGCTCAGCATCTTGGTGATAATGTTTGTCGTTGTATTGCTATGGATCAAACAGACGGTCTCAGGCGCGGACTGGAAGTCAGAGACTCCGGCCTGCCCATTGAAATTCCGGTAGGTCCTCCCGCATTGGGACGTATTATGAACGTCGTCGGACGTCCGGTTGACGGTCTCGGACCGATCTCTTCAGATAAAAAAATGCCGATCCACAGGCCCGCTCCCCTCTTTACCGAGCAGGATACTGAGGTACATGTTCTTGAGACAGGCATCAAGGTTATCGATCTCCTCGTACCGTTCCCACGTGGTGGTAAAATGGGACTGTTCGGTGGCGCCGGTTGTGGTAAAACCGTTATCATGATGGAAATGGTTAACAACATCGCCATGCATCATGGTGGTATTTCCGTATTCTGCGGCGTTGGTGAGCGTACCCGTGAAGGAAACGACCTGTACCACGAGATGAAGGAATCAGGCGTTCTTCCCAAGGCTGCACTTGTTTACGGACAGATGACCGAGCCCCCGGGAGCACGTTCACGTGTGGCGCTGACCGGACTGACTGCTGCCGAGTATTTCCGTGATGAAGAGGGTCAGGACGTACTTTTCTTTGTTGACAACATCTTCCGTTTCACCCAGGCTGGCGCCGAGGTATCCGCTCTTCTCGGTCGTATTCCTTCTGCTGTTGGTTATCAACCGACTCTGGCAACCGACCTCGGTGCCCTACAGGAACGTATTACATCAACAACAAAAGGTTCCATTACCGCCGTACAGTGCGTATACGTACCCGCTGATGACTTGACGGATCCGGCTCCTGCTACAACGTTTGCCCATCTTGACGGAACCGTTGTTCTTTCCCGTCAGATTGCCGAGCTTGGTATCTATCCTGCGGTTGATCCACTTGACTCAACCTCTCGTATTCTTGATCCTCATGTTCTGGGTGAAGAGCATTATAAGGTTTCCCGCCAGGTTCAGGTCAGCCTGCAGAAATATAAAGATCTGCAGGATATCATCGCCATCCTCGGTATGGATGAGCTTTCAGAGGATGATCAGCTGCTCGTCGGGCGTGCCCGTAAGATCCAGCGTTATCTTTCTCAGCCCTTCACCGTTGCCGAGGTATTCACCGGCATGAAAGGCGCTTATGTTAAGGTTGCTGACACGGTACGCGGTTTCAAAGAAATTCTTGAAGGCAAACACGATGAACTACCTGAAACAGCCTTCTACATGGTAGGTACCATCGAAGAGGCAGTTGAAAAAGCAGCAAAGGAAAAAGCCGCTTAATTTATTTTTTATATTACGTATTTTTCTTATTGAATGTGCTCCCCACACGGAGCTACAACAAAGTCAAGGTAAAGACCAATGGCTGAATCAATACATTTAGAGGTTGTCACACCATCAGGTCCAATAGTCAGTGATGATGTTGATATAGTCAGCGCCCCCGGCTACGGTGGTGATTTTGGAGTGCTGGCGAATCATGCCCCTTTTCTGAGTACCATTAAGATCGGGAGCTTGGTTTACAAGAAGGATGGCAAGGAAAACTTCCTTATGGTGAGCGGTGGTTTCTGCGAAGTATCGAACAATAAAATCACCTTTCTCGTAGAATCAGCCGAATCAGGGAAAGAGATTGATGTAGATCGCGCCCTGCGGGCAAAAGAAAGGGCTGAAAAACGGCTTGCAGAAGCTAAAACTCAGACAGAAAAAATCAACATGGCCCGTGCCCAGGCTGCAATGCAGCGGGCACTTGCCCGAATAAGAGTTGCTGAAAAGCATGGCAAGTAAGCAATTTAGCTTCATACAATAAAAAAAAGCCGTCCCTCGGGGCGGCTTTTTTTTATTGTTCCTCCCAGATTTACCGCACTATTTGTTCTTCCCGCCAAGATTTGCCTCAATGACAAAATCACCATGCTCCGTACTAAAGGGAATCACCAGGGTTGGTGAGTTGGAATAATAGGAAATCTCAACATTCTTGCCCACAACCATGGTCGGTGTGGCCAGGTTAAACTTGTAATCAAGTTTGGCAAGCTGGGCCTTGGCCCCGCCACAGATCATATTGGTCAGCTCGCCCACCGCGTCAACGATCTCCTCGTCAACTTTTTCTTTCGGTGGCTCCATCAGCATATTCGCTACCACATGCAGAATACATTGTTCGGAAAAGCTGAGAATCATACACCCGGAAATATCATCAGAGACCATGCCGATAATACCGGTGACTTCACCATAGGTAAGTGCATTATCCTTGAGGCTGGGTTTTTTAGGTTTAACCTGGGTCTGGCACATGGTTTCCAAAACGTTTTTCGCAGCATTTAAAAACGGATTTATGAATTCAGCTTTCATCGGCTATCCTGTTGATTGATACACATGGGAAATTTTGACGGCATAAATAGAAAAAATCCTTATTATTTGCAGATTATATCATAACAATTAGCAGACTCAACGCTCAATTCATAAAAATTGATAATTTAAAAAATGCGTTTGTGATAAGTTCATTTATCGGGACTTGAAATGATCCTATAAACATATTAAATAGGTAACAACTTAAAATTGCAGCAAAACCAGTAGAAATACCTAGCAAAAAGCTTTTATATAAGGAGAATTTTCAATGAAGCCGAAAGAGCGCCTCGCCATTCCCAGACAAAAAGCACCTGAACTTGATGTGGATTACCGGATTAATAACTTTGAAGAAGTTTCTCGGGGATATGACGAGAAAACCGCCATTCTCGAAGCACACCGCTGTCTGCAGTGCAAAAAGCCCACCTGCCGTGAAGGATGTCCGATACATAACAATATCCCGGGGTTTATTGAACATTTGCGCAATAATCGCTTTGAAGAAGGATACTGGACCATACGTGAAACCAGCTCCCTGCCTGCTGTCTGTTCAAGGGTGTGCCCCCATGAGTTTCAATGTGAAGGGTCCTGTATCCGTGGGAAAAAAGGTGAGCCGGTTGCCATCGGACTGCTTGAACGTTATCTGGTGGACTGGATGGTAAGAAATCAAAAAAATTTAGCAGTTCCCTGCGCACTGCCCAAGGACAAAAAAGTGGCGATCATCGGCTCTGGCCCGGCCGGCATGACGACGGCCTACAATCTGGCCCATGAAGGATATCATTGCACGATATTTGAAAGTCTGCCCGTATTCGGCGGCATGCTCGCCGTGGGCATTCCACCATACCGGCTGCCTCGTGACATCATCAATGCAGAATTTGATGCATTAAAAAATTGTGGCGTAACCGTTGTTAATAATTTTACAATAGGCAAGAACTTGACATTAGAGCAGCTGAAGGATGAAAAAGGCTTTAATGCTGTTTTTGTCAGCGTTGGAGCCCATAAAAGCCGCAAACTTGGCATAGAAGGTGAAGATCTGGAAGGAGTCACCCATGGAGTTGATTATCTGCGCCGAGTATGCCTGGGAGAGAAAATCAATCTCGGCAGCAATGTCGTGGTTGTCGGTGGGGGTAACGTGGCTATTGATGTGGCGAGAACGGCCCTGAGAACCGGCTCGAAAGATGTTTTTATTCTCTACCGGCGAACAAAAAAGGAAATGCCGGCCTCCATGGCTGAGATTCATCATCTTGAAGAGGAAGGGGTTCATATTGAATTTCTGGCTGCACCTGTTAAGATTCATGGAGAAAACGGCAAGGTGTCCAGGGTGGAGTGCCAGAGAATGATGCTTGGTGAATGCGATACCTCGGGCCGCTGCCGGCCGGTAGTCATTGAGGGGTCGAACTTTATGATTGAAGCCGACGCCATCATCCCGGCAATCAGCCAGAAGGTGGACCACACCGCCGACAGCAATCTAAAGATGGATCTGACAAGCTGGGGTACCTATGTGGTTGACCCAGTTACCCTGCAGACCTCGGTGCCGTGGATTTTCTCCGGTGGAGACTCCGTTCTGGGTCCGCAGACGGCCGCCAAGGCGGTCTATCAAGGAAAGGTTGCAGCAGAGTCCATAAAACTGTATTTAGAAGGGAAAGACCTGAAAGAAGGACGCAACGTTCGCGTTCTAACATAAGCCGGGGGAAAGCCTTAACGAGGCCCTATGACCGTATTTTTCAGCAAGAAAGAAAAGATCGGCGAACTTCTCGTCCGCCAGCGCAAACTGCAACCAAACCAGCTGGAGCGCGCACTCACTCATCTTGAATCTGTTCCCCAGGGACTTGGAGAAATCCTGGTGTCCCTCGGTTTCATCAGCGAGGATGATCTGCTTGCAGGCCTTGCCGAACAACTTTGCCTGAGCATCTATGCCCCGCAGGAGGAAGATACTTTTCTGCCCCTCAACATCGCCAAGATCTTTCTGCGCGATCATCCCTTCGCCATGATCAGGCGGGGCGAAAAAAATATTCTTATCTGCCACGATCCACTTGATGGAGATATCCTTTCCACCGCCGAAACCCAGCTCAACGAACCATTTGAAATTCAGCTGGTCCTGGAAACGGATGTCAAAAAAATGGTGGGCGAGCATTATGATCTCGGCCTCAAGGAACAGGAAACCGAGAAATATATCATTGACGAGGCTGACGTCGATAAGCTGAAGGATATGGCTTCCGAGGCCCCGGTTATCAAATATGTGAACAATCTCGTCGATACCGCGGTAAACCGGCGGGCCAGCGATATTCATATCGAATCCTTTGAAGGAGGACAGCTGATCCGTTTCCGCATCGACGGCATTCTCCAAGACTTTGAAATGCCGCCCCTCTCCATGCAGGCAGCCATCATATCAAGAACAAAACTGTTGGCTGCCCTGGACATCGCGGAAAGACGAATTCCCCAGGACGGCAAGATCTCCATGCGCATCGGCGGCAAAGAAATCGACCTGCGTGTATCGACCATGCCTACGATTTATGGGGAAGGGGTCGTTATCCGCATCCTGGAAAAAGGATCCATCATCCTTGACATGGGCCATCTTGGCATGGGAGAGGAGATCGAAAAACAGTTCAAAGAACTCATCTCTTATCCGAACGGCATCATCCTGGTTACCGGCCCCACCGGCAGCGGCAAGACAACAACTCTTTATTGCGCCTTAAACCAGATCAACAGCGGCCACAACAAAATCATCACCCTGGAAGACCCGGTGGAATACCAGCTCAAAGGGATCAACCAGACCCAGGTACGGCCGGAAATAGGCCTCACCTTTGCCAAGGGGCTGCGCTCCATCGTACGGCAGGACCCGGATATTATCATGGTAGGGGAGATAAGGGATCTGGATACCGCGGAAATCGCCGTCCAGTCGTCCCTCACCGGCCACCTGGTATTTTCCACCCTGCATACCAATGACGCACTTTCCGCCGTTACCCGCTTAATCGACATCGGGGTGGAAAATTTCCTTATCTCTTCCGCCCTGCGAGGCGTGCTCGCCCAGCGTCTGGTCCGCCGCATCTGTCAGCATTGCCGAACCAAGCAGGGGCATATTGCCGAACACCTCGGTTATCTGCCGGAAGGGGACGATTTTGAAATGTACACAGGAATCGGCTGTGCCAGCTGTTCCGGCACCGGCTACAGCGGACGAATCGGTATCTACGAGCTTCTCGTCATGAGCGATGTTCTGTGCCGGGCGGTAGCCAAAAGGAAAGATCTGGGCGAACTGAAACGAATCGCCGTTGACGAAGGTTTCAAGGAGATGTTCCATGATGGGTTGCTGAAGATCAAGGAGGGCAGAACAACCCTCGCTGAAGTGATCAGGGTGAGCAGAGGAGCAACCAATGCCGCTCTTTAAATACACGGCACTGGACAATGAAAATGCGGTAAAGGAAGGAGTGGTGGAGGAGACCGATAAAGCCGCTGCCGCAAAAAAACTGATGCTGCAGGGTATCCGCCCCCTGGAAATCAGGCCATACACTCCGGGCAGCAAAATGCAGATCAGTCTGCCCGATTTCCTTCATTTCAACCGCAACAAGATAACCCGCGTGGAGATTGATTTTTTCACCAAACAGATTGCCATGCTGCTCAATGCCGGAATGTCCCTTGACGGGGCCTTGCGGATCATGAAAAACCACAGTCAGAAACAGGCCTTCAAGGAATTCTGCGACGCCATAGAAAGAAAGCTTAAAGAGGGTAAATCATTTTCCCAGGCCCTGGCTGATTTTCCTCATTTCACCCCCATGTACATCAATATTGCCAGGGCCGGGGAAGAAGGGGGCATCCTGCCCGCCATGCTGACGAAAATCACTGAGTACCAGTCGACTTTTCAGGAATTACGACAGTATATCATTTCCGCCTCTGTTTATCCTCTTTTCCTGCTGGTTGTCGGCATCATTGCCATCATTATTCTCATCACCACCATCCTGCCCAGGTTTCAGGTGCTTTTTCAGGGAATGGGGCAGCAGCTCCCCGCCAATGTGGCTGTCATGATGAGTGTGTCAAGCTTTGTCTCCAATCACTATCTCATCGTCCTGGTGCTGCTTGTCGGCCCGGTGGCGCTGCTGGTCTGGTACCTGAAACAGCCGGAGGGCAAGAAGCTCTACCACCGCCTGTCCTTGAAGATACCGGTGCTGTCGAGTTTTATCTGTGAGCTTGAGACGACCCGGATTTTCCGCACCCTTGAAGTGCTGGTAAACAACGGTGTGCATCTTGCCACCGCCTTGCGTATCTGCTCCGGCATCGCCGTCAATGAGCAGTTCCAGAATCTGCTGCACCGGGCCACAGAGGCGTTGAAGGAGGGGCAGCGGGTCAGCACCAAACTTAAAGGTGAGGCGCTGCTGCCGTCGCTTGCCGTGGATCTTCTCTCCATCGGCGAGGAATCAGGGCGAGTAGGGGAGGTATGCGGCCAGATTGCCGATCATTATGACCAGGAGCTGCGCAGCAAGATTAAACGGCTGATCTCTCTCATTGAACCGGCTTTTATTCTCACCATCGCCTTGGTGGCCGGGTATGTGGTTATTTCCATGCTGACAGTTATCTTGAGCATGAATGATATCGCCGGCTGACAGAGGATCTGCTAGATAAATGCAGGCGGGAAATTACAGGGACACATGAAAAAGAGATTTGCGGGAGATACACGTTCCGCCGGATTTTCCCTCTTTGAACTGCTCACCGTGCTGGTCATGTTGGGAATCATGGCAGGAATTGCCGCCCCATCGGTGGGAAATTTCCTGGCAGGCCTTGATTTCAGGAAACAGGTAGGGGACATTATGGCCCATATGCGGGCAATTCGACTGCAGGCGGTTATCTCGGGGCAGCAGATAAAAATGAGCCTTGAAGACCATAATCTCCTGCTGGATAGGGGTCAAGAAGAGCAGGAGGTGCAAGAACTGGATCTCAATCCGGAAAGCGAACTGACCCTGGAACCTCCAGTGGTCATCTTCACCCCGCAGTCAACTGTAACGCCAGCGACCATTTCTTTGTCCAGCGACGGCAGGAACCGAACGATCAGCCTGGATCCGCTCACTGCTCTGCCGGTGATACGCTAAAAGAAACTGATGGCAATACATAACAAGGTCACCGAAGGCGGGCAGAACAAGAGAGATTTCACAGGCGTGCAAGAGCCTTATCCCGACGGCATGTCGAGAGAGAAGGGATTTACCTTGATTGAGGTGATGGTCGCCGTATTGATGCTGGCTATGGTTTCCTCAATGATCTACTCCATTTTGAATGTCAGTATCCGGTTTGCCGAAAAAGGAGATAAAAGCATCCTGCTGCTGGAGCGGGAGCAGGGCCTGATCGGCATCCTGCAGCGCCAGATTAAGAACGGCTGGTATGATGAGCAGAAGAAAGCGGTTGACATTGCCGCGGATGACACCATGCTGCGCATCACAACCCGTGCGCCTCTGCTCTACCCTCTTGCAGGGGTGGTGATAGCCGTGTATCGTTATGATCTGGAGAGTGCCACCCTTTATTACCTGGAAAAAAGGGATTTCTACAACATCGATTATGGCGACGATTATCTGCCGGCTTATGAGGATATGCAGGTACTGGTTGAAGATTGCCTGCCCCTGTCCTTTTCCTATACGGATAACAGCAGTTCGGTGACAGTGCTCTATGACGGCAAGGAATTTAATTTTACCCCCTGGTGCCAGGTGGAAACACGAACCGATGCGATTTAGGACAGTGGAAATTGTATGGCTCAGCACTACAGAGCAGACGGGATTTACCCTGCTTGAGGTGCTGGTGGCCGTGCTGATACTTAGCATGGCATATGTGGCTGTGCTGCAAAATTTCTCCATTTCGCTGAAAAATATAGATAAAATCGGCAAAACCCGCCAAGTTGTATTTGAAGAACTGCTCACATTCAGCAAGGATACCAAATTCACAGGCGCTGACCAGTTGGAGGGTGATGAAAAAGAGGAAGGCACTCTTTTTATCGAGGGTGTAAAATACCGGGTTATGGCCGTTAAAAGCGACAGCGGCGAGCTGGAAACATTGAAACTGCAAACCATTTTATAGGGATGCGGTGCAGGCAGGCAAGCCAAATGATCATCGGGACAACAAAAGGGTGGGAGAGTACCAGGCAGCAGGGTTTTGCCCTGGTCGTTGTTATTGTCATCATGCTTCTCATCTCCTTTCTCGCTGCCCAGCTCATCCTGAATGTGCGCACAGAGCTGCGGGTTGCCTTCAATGCTAAAACCCAAGCCGCCGGACTCTGCCTGGCTGAGGGCGGAGTGAACCTGGGCCTGTTCAGACTGCTTGACAAGCCTGTTGAATATATTAATGAGGATTATGAGAAGTTTTTAGAAGGGTACCAATATAACACCTTCCTTGAGACAGGTCTTTTAACCTATTATGTGGTCAACGAATCTGGTAAATTAGACCTGAACAAACTGAACAAACCTTTACTGGAACTTTTTCTGGAATACATGAAGATTGAACCCGATCAAAGGGAAGTAATCATAGATTCGCTGCTGGACTGGGAAGACAGCGATGATCTGCACCGTTTAAACGGAGCGGAACTGGATACCTACCAGGACCTTGATGATCCCTATATTCCACGAAACGGCAAAATCATGGATCCCTCCGAATTCTTTCTCGTTTACGGTACTGCACCTCTGGCCGGTCTCTTTAAGGCCAATGAAATTTTCACCGTGCACAACGATAGCGGATCAATAAATTTTAACAGCCTGACCCCCATGATGCTTGATTTTCTCACAGAAGGTGACGAGGCAAAGATCCAAGCATACCATGAGGCTCAGGTGTTGTATGACAACCTGACCCAGGAACAGGCAAGACAGATTTTAGGGGATGAGCGCTTCGATCAGTGTTCGGCAGGTCTGACTTACTCATCAGGTAACAATAGATATTACTCAATTGTTGCCTATGGTGAAGCAGGGGTGGATGCTGAAACCCTGGCTGCCAGAGAAAGCGGCAACAATAAGAAGACGGCCGCAGTCGAGGTAAGAACCTTATTTGAACTGAGGGGCACCAAGGTGAATTATTTTGCCTGGGAAGAAGGTTTGTCATGAAAGAGAGAGCCGAAATACTCATCCGGCAGGACGGGGTGCATATCAGCTCATCCTTCAAAAAGGAGGGCGAGTTTATTGCCCAGCCCGTAACCGAGTTAGGCAGCCGCCTCGCCCGTTACTGCTCGCCAAAGAGCCCGACTGGCCTGGATGTCCTGTTTTATATTGCCGAAGATCTCCTTTTCTTCAAAAAATTCACCCTGCCGCTGAAAACCGCTGACCTTAAAGAGGCAATAAGCTATCAACTCGACATGCTTGCCCCCTTTGACGGGAAGATGCTGCATAGCTTTACGGCTGTCCGGGACAAACAGGGATACAATCTCTGCCTGTATGCCGCTTCCGAGGAAGCTGTCGTACCCCTGCTGGACGAAGTGACTGCCCAGGGATTTCAGCTTGCCGGGCTTTTCCCGGAAAGCCAGCGCTATGTGACACGGCTCAGCAAAAAAAAGGAATGGGCGCTGTTGATGCCCGGCCGTTTTCCCAAACTTCTCCTCTTTTCGGATAAAAAAATCAAAGACCGACTCCTCTGTTACAATGAACCCACCATGGAGGAGTTGACCACCCAGAACGCCGCTGAAGTTATTTATAAACCGGCCCCCAAGGAGGGGAGCGGATTTCAGGATGCGGATCAGCTCCTGGCTGAAAAGGCCCTGCATAAGGAGTTGAATCTTCTGCCGCCCTCCTATCGCCGGCCGGATTATCTGCGCTATGCCCTCATCGGCCTCTGCCTGCTCAATGTGGTTGCCCTTATTGCCGCCGGGGCGCTCAAAGAGTATAACGTGTTAACCGTATTAAAAAAGATTGATACAGAGATCGCAACACTGCGGCCAAACGTCAAAGCGGTGGAGCAACTGCGGATCAAGGAGAAACAACTTGCCGACACCATCGGCCGGGTTGAAGCCATCGGTGCAAACTTTGATATCATCCGTTTTCTGGAAAAGGCAACGAAATCCTTGCCGGAAAACAGCTATCTTGACCAGATACGCATGGATGACAAGACAGGGGATATACAGTTGCAGGGATATACGGAAGATATCGGCGCGCTGACAGCCAAGCTCGATGCCCTTGGCAATGCCAAACTCAAATCCACCAGCCGCCGTAAAAATCAAACTTACTTCCATGTGGAGATAAGCGGCCAATGAACCAGCTCATCATGCTTCTCAAAGGTCTTGACCGCAAGATCCTCTTTCTGGCCCTGGCCGGACTGCTGTTGCTGCTCAACCTCGGCCGTATGAGCTTGCAGGCATACAGTAACCAGATTGCCGAGGCCGAGGAAAAACAGAATCTGCTGGCCCAGTATCAGGAAACCGTCAACCAGCTTCCTGCCCTGAAAAAAAGAGTGGCCCGGCTCGAGCAAAAGTCGAACAAGATGGAAAAATACCTTTTCAACGGGACATCCGAGGAAGAGGTATCATCGGCCATGCAGATCATGCTACAGGAACAGGTGACAAAGGCGGGCCTGGAGCCGGAATCCATCAGACCCATGGTTAGCGGCGGAACCAAAACCGCCACCCGGGATTACCATGAAATTTCCATCAAGATCCGTCTGTCCGGGACCCTGAGTCAGTTTGTTGATTTTATCGCCCAGCTTTACCGCTCCGACAAGCTTTTTCAGGTGGAGAGTTTCACCTTGAAGCCCTATAAAAAAACAGAGATGAAAATTTTTATCGATATGAAAGGTTTTTACACGTTAAAAAATGTATAAACTCATCGCAGCCATAGCACTCAGCCTGTCGCTTATTTTCCTGGTTAAAGAATCCGTCGTCGCATTGCGTGCAGGCGACAGACTTGCTCCACCTGCGAGCGAAGGCAGGCAGGCGCCCAAACCGCAGACGGCTTTTCCTGCGGAAAAAAACGTGATCTTCTATCCGCCGCTCCCCGCTGCCCTGCCCGACTTCAATAAGGGTTACCTCTTTAATGAAGAGCGAATGATTGAGGGTGCTACCGGTGATGATAATAATGGGGATGGCACGGAAGAAGACACAGCAGGCCTGAATGTCGATATGGATACAGTCTTTTATGCCGGGTCTATCATCATTGGCGAAATCCACAAATGCCTTGTCACGTATCCCTCGCCTAAAGCAGCTCCTCTGAACAAAAAAATCACAGCCAGGCAAGCTGCCCCCACGGCCAGGGAAAGAAATTATGCACAACTGGCAGTTGGTGAAAGTTTCAGTGGCTACACAATTGTTGAAGTAGAGCCGGATCGCATCGTTTTTCAAAAAGGATCGGAAACCATCGAAAAAATGCTCAACGATCCGAAAAAGACCCGCATTGCCGCTCCACCCCCGCCGAAAGAAATGCCAAAAAATCCCTCGGCAGCGACATCAAAGACAAAACGTGTTCAACTCGGTAAGGCGAATGTCGGCGGCAGTGCCGTGCAGTCCTCCAGGACGGAAAGAAGCACCACTCGCACGACTCCAAACCATACAATTCAGGTCCCCGGGATTCCGGTTCCACCTGCAACTGAGTGAATCCAAGCTGATATCATACATTAAAAGGTCACCCATGAACGGTCGCAAAAATATCTTTTCCCACAACGAGAATACTGTTTCGAAGAGAGCATTTCATGCCAGCAATTCGCTGCTCTTCAGACTGGCGGCACTGTCATTTCTGCTGATGCTGCTTGGCAGCGGCTGCGCGTATACCAACAGACTTGATCTCCCTCCCATCGATATGGACAAAATGAACAAAGCCGTCAGTAGGGAGGAGAAAAAATCTGCTATCCTCGAGGCGGAAGAGCAGCAGGAAAAGCATGAGCCGCGTATCAAAATCAAGGACATGAACCCGCCAGTGGAAGGCCAGGAAAATATCGCGTCGCAGGTTTCTGAAGCCAGCTCAACAAACAAGCCTCAGGTAGCCGCCGGGGCTGCTGAGTCTGCTGAGTCTGAGGGCTTACTGCTCAATTTTGATAATGCGGATATTTTCGAGGTTATTCAGGTAATCGCCGGCACCTTAAACCTCAATTACATTATTGATCCCCAGGTTAAAGGGGTGGTCAATATCCACTCAGGCAGTAAAATCCCAACCAATCAGCTCTATGAAATTTTTACCAAGATCCTGCATATCAACGGCCTTGACATCCGCAGTGAAGGAGACTATCAATATATTTACGTGGCAAAAAAACTGGGCAACGAACGGGTCAACGGCCCGAATAAAATTGCCGGACTGAAGGATTCACCACAGTTCATCATCCAGGTTGTTCCACTTGCCCATCTTTCCTCCAGCGAAGTATTGAAAATTGTCGAACCCTATCTCTCGGGTCAGGGATCGCTGTACGATCTTCCCCAGCAGAACACCTTGCTTGTCAGTGACTATGAAAGCAAGGTCATGGATATTCTGCGCATTATTGCCAGAATAGACATCTCTCCACTCGCCTCCACTCATATCAAATTAGTACGGGTGGATAACGCACCGATCTTTGACCTGCGGGACGAATTGACGGAAATCTTCACTGCGCTCAAAATCAACGGCAAGGATTTTGAGGGAATAACCGTGGTCCCGCTGGAACGCGTCAATTCGCTGATGCTGGTCAGCAACAGTAAAAGTCAGGTGCAAAACGGAGTTGACTGGATCAAAGAGCTTGATGTTGTCCCTTCCCAGGACAGAGATAATATTTATATCTATAACGTGCGCAATTCTGTGGCGTCAGGCCTTGCCGACCTCATCAACCAGCTTATTACCGAAGAACAACCGGCGACCCAGAAAGGCACCGATAAAAAGACCACCCCCGCCGCTACCCAGAACAAGGACCAGAAAGCCACCAAGAGCACCGCCACAAAAAAAAGCACCAGCGGCAGCTCCACATCCACCGGCAGCCCCCTCTCATCGCTTCGTTTCATGGGATCGCCTGTTGTTTTTGGCGACGATGACCGCAACGTCATTCTGATCAGGGCCCTGCCGGGGGATTACATCCGTATCGTCAAACTGCTGGAACGGCTCGACAATCTACCCCGCCAGGTGCTGGTCGAGGTGCTGGTGGCGGAAATACAACTGACCAATGAACTGGAATTAGGTCTCGAATGGTTTCTTACCAGTAATAAGTATGCCTTCGGCACTTCTTTTTCCGCGGTGGGCCCATCCACCTCCGTCACCAATGGGGTGACTAGCACCACTTATCCCGGCGGCTTTTCCTACTCATTCAATTACGGCGATGTGGCGGGTTTTCTGCAGACCCTGGCCTCCAGGAACAATTTGACCGTCCTCTCCTCACCGCAGATTCTGGTGTTAAACAATGAAAAGGCGCTGGTGAATGTCGGCAAGCAGGTGCCGATTGTCACAACCGTTACGGAAAACAGCACCACGGTCAGCCAGGTTGACAAGACCGTGCAATACAAGGATACCGGCGTCATTCTGGAGGTAACTCCCCAGATCAACTATAACGGCATTATTCTGCTTGAGGTAAGCCAGACCGTGAGCAAGGCCGAAGAAAACACTCTTTCGGATATCAGCTCACCGGTGATATCAAAGCGTGAACTGCAGACCAAACTGGCGGTCAAAAACGGCCAGTCCATCCTCATGGGGGGTCTGATCGACAGAAATACATCAACAACGCAGAGCGGTGTCCCCTTTCTCATGGACATCCCGTTCCTTGGCAACCTGTTCAAGTACCAGAAGGATCATGAGGACAAAACGGAACTCATTATGATCATCACCCCCTATGTTATTGAATCAGAGGATGTGCTCGACCAGTATTCACGTAATTTTGAAGAAAAGTTGAAGCAGTTGCGTCCGGAACTCACAAAGCCTATGGCCTCGAGCCCTAGGGAAAAATGGTAATAAAGGTATAAAATAAATGCGACAGTTTGTAATTGATGAGCTCAGCAGGGAAGAACGAGACAACCTGGATAACTATCTAAAGAGAACGGCGAGGCAAGGGGGCATGGAGGGTATGTTCTGGCTGCCGGTCCCGGATGACCTGCTGGCTGAGGCGCAACATGGTCACGAAAAATGTGGTCCTTTTTTCTTCGGTCTGGAACTGGCGGAGAAAAAGCTGATCATAGAATTGCTGATCAGGAGCCAGAGCAATTTACACTGCTCCTGCATCAGCTACGCAACCAAGGCCCAGCGGGACTATCTTCTCGGCTTTGTGGACAGTATGCTGCAGGAGGAACAGATCAAAGCATAGAAAGAAGACTTGCTACCAGCAACGGCACAAAAAAACCCGCCAGGTGTATACCTGACGGGTTTTTTGTGATAATGCTAAATGCTATATCAGCAGCGGGCGGGATTTACCACCAGCAGATAGTCTGATCTGCGCCCCAGACCATATCGACAAGCTTATCATAGTCAGGAGCATCTACATTCAGATTAAAATTTTCATTATCACGGCCTTCGGAGACGATCTCAACCAATCTCTTGACATCGTCATTAGGCTCGGAACGGTATACATGCAGGATTTTCATTTTGCATTCTCCCCTGTAAGATCTTAACTCTCAGTTGCTAAAATCAGCTCTTATCACTTCTCATAATGCCATAGGGTACAATGATTTCTATGTCCCGAAGCTTCTGTCCAAGTTCCTCAAGAGTCATTTTAACCAAGCCGTATTTCTCCACATTGCCATCAGGAATGGAAAAAATCTCACCTTCCATATCACGAATCCAGTCGATATTTTCCTTATGGTAATCGGTCATCATGTTCTCGTCTATCTCGTTGTACATGACAACACCATAGGCATACATATTTTCCACGGCAAGACCGAGAGCTGATCTGACACCATCAAGGATATAGTCGCTGCTGGGGTACATAAAGCATACTTTCTTTGACATCGGTTCCTCCTATAAAGTCAGATAGCATTCATAATCTTCAATGATAGCGCCATGCTGTGCCTGGGTGGCCATTTTTTCCTGTACCAGCCCCGGCGGGATGTCGGCTACGTCATAGCCGCATTTCTTATAGCTGTCTGCACAGATGGAAACATCAACGTTCTCCATATCGCAAAGCGCTTTAAAGTTTGGGCACTTGGTCAGATGGGTGGACATCCAGGTAAAAAAGACCTTTACTTTAGCGCCTTTTGCCACGGCAGCTTTGGTGATACCCTCAACATGCCGCATGTTCTGGGGGGATGTTACAAAAATCCCTATACTTTTTGCCATGTTATTCCTCCATTAAAGCAAACAAGAACGGCGCCTCCGCTTTTGGCAAATGCGCCGTCATTAATAATTACATATTTTTCTTGTCACTTATTTTTTCTTAATAAAGAAACGGAAATAGCCGGATTCTTCCTTCTCTCCCACAAACTCATGCCCAGCCCGGGTGCACCAGCCCGGCAGGTCGTTACGTGAACCAGGATCGGTTCCGAGAACTTCCAGAATCTCACCGGATTTGATCTTGTCAATTTCTTTTTTGGTGCGCAGTAAAGGCATTGGACAACTCAGACCTTTTGCATCGAGAGTGCGAGCAGCTTGTACGTTATCCGGGGCTTTTTTTATGTCGCTCATCGTTTCCTCCTCACAACAGATTTGACTTTGAAAAACTTTTACCTCAAACCGCCTGACGAAAAGGATTGAAGCGCCAGGCAATAATGAGATGATTAAATGAGTAATCATATATTGATACACGATTTCAAATAACAAGAAAGAAATGTTATGTCAAGACGAAAAATGAATCATGGTTCAGGCATTATTATTATCCTTAATTTTTGCCGACAAATCCCTGCTATAACATGCTTGACAATTTTTTTCGTCGCGAGTAAATGATTATAAATGTTATGGATTGTAAGTGATTAATGACTTCCTTTGAAGTATGGTTCAGGCTTTAATAGTGGATGCTGTCAATAGAGGAAACATTAAAATAGGGGAGAAAAGAGATGAGTGAAGAAAGCATTTTAGGAAGTAAAATCAAGGGGCTGTATAAGAGCCTCTGTCAGTCTGAGTGGAATGCCACTATGACGGGTGTGCTGGTGGCCCTGTTCACTATCCTGATCATGGCCTGGTGGCGGCCATGGGGAGCAGTGGGCGCCATCCGTAACTGGGGCGACTGGATCATGTACGGCATCACCAGCCTGATCGGCTCAGATGCAGGCATTTTCGGTTACTATGAAGATGCACCCGGCTCCATTCTGACAAACACCGGCTCGGTTATCGGCATCGGTTTTGTGGGCGGGGCTTTTGTTTCAGCCTGCCTGGGCAATGATTTCGCCATCCGTATCCCGCCGGTGCTGGAAATATGCAAGGCATTGGTTGCCGGCGTCTTCATGGGAATCGGCGCAACCTTGGCCGGCGGCTGTAATGTTGGCGGTTTCTACAATGCCATCGGCAACCTGTCCGCCCATGGTTTTGCCATGTGGGCAGGTTTGGTGATCGGCGTCATCGTCGGCCTCAAATACATATACTGGGAAATGGAACATATCTCCTGGGGCAGCGGCGGCGCCAAAACCATCGAATTTCCCAAGGGGCTGAACTTCCTGCTCGGCATCGTCGCCATCGTTGCCCTGATTGCCGGCACCTATATGTACTCAGGGAATGAAGACAGTGATTATATCGCCTCGCTTGGCGGTCTCATGCTGATTGCCTCAGCCATCGGCTACTCCATGCAGCGCGGCCGCTGGTGTATGATCCAGGGTTTCCGGGAACCCCATATGACCGGTAACTGCACCATGGCCAAATCCGTGGCACTGAGTATTTTTATCGTAGCCCTCGGGGCAGCGGTTCTCAAATACGGTGTTCCGGTCAGGCTTGACGGTGACCCCGTACTGGCACCCATGAACTATGTGCGTGGCACCTTCGGCTGGGGCGGCGTGGTCGGCGGTATTGTCTTTGGCCTCGGCGCCATGCTGGCCGGCGGCTGTGGTACCGGAACCCTCTGGCGTGTCGGTGAAGGACAGGTAAAGCTGTGGATCGTGGTGCCGATTTTCGGTATCACTAACTCCATCATGACCGCCTGGTTCCTCGACAGGGAGTTTGAGGCTGACGGCGTTCTTGGCAAATATGTCTATCTGCCGGACGTCATGGGCTATGGCGGATCATTGTTTCTCATCGCTGCCTTCCTGCTTTTCTGGTATATCACGGTGGACTGGAATGAAGAATCCAACAAGTTGATTGTGGAAATGTAAGATAAGATGCCGGGCAATTTTCTACTTGCCCGGTTTTCACCTTTTGCAAAAACGCATTTCCGTTCTTTTCGGGAATGCGTTTTTTTTGCCTTGACAGTTAAGGCAGTATAGGTGAACATTGGAAATATAATATTTAAGATCTTGCTGAACCATCACAGAGCAGACCGAAGATGATCGCCCCGAATACCGGACTACGCCCATATATCTCACTCGCACCGGAACATCTGCTGCACGGTGATGAAGTTATTGTTATCGTCGATGATGAGATTGCCATCCGCGAGCCGCTCAGACTCTATTTCGAACAGAACGATTTTGCCGTTGCCGATGCAAGCAGCGGCAGCGAATTAATCACGCTGCTGGCTAACAGACATGCAGCGCTGGTCTTGCTCGATATCGGCCTTCCGGACGCTGACGGCGCCTCACTGCTCCCGCAAATTACGACAAACTATCCGGATGTCTCCATTGTCATGCTTTCCGGTCAGTCTGATATACAGGTTGCCTTGGATTGCATCCGCAACGGCGCTGATGATTACATCACCAAACCCGTCCAGTTCAACGAAATCATGGTGGCGGTGAAAAAGAACCTGGAAAAAAGGCGCCTGATCCTGGAAAATCGCCGTTACCAGGACGATCTCGAACAAGCCTATTTCCGCATCCAGCTTCTGCACCAGCTCTCCCTGAAAATGAACAGCGCCTACCTGAATGCCGTGGAGCTGGATGAGATTCTCCGTGCCATTCTGGTGGGCATCACTGCCAACGAGGGGTTACGCTTTAACCGGGCATTTCTTGCCTTGTTTGACAACAGCAATCAATTTCTGGAAGGAAGAATGGCCATCGGCCCGGGCTGCAGGGAGGAAGCTGCGCAGATATGGGCGGAAATGCTGGCTAAGGAGCTGGACTTCAAAGAAATCATCAAAAACCTCGGCCAGGCATGCATGCGGGAAGATGATACCGTCAACCAGATCGTCAAAAGTCTCAGGATACCCGTCACTCTGACCGACCATATCCTGATCAAATCAGCCACGGAAAGACAGAGCTTCAAGGTCAGCGGTGGTATCTCCTCGATTCCTGTTCCAGACGACCTGATCAACCTGCTCAAAGAGGACACCTTTATCGTGGTTCCGCTTTTTGCGCCTGGCCGCTCCATCGGCGTCATTATCGCCGACAACTATGTTACCCGCAAACCCATTCCGGACAGCCATGTCAGCACCCTGGAACTTTTTGCCAGCCAGGGCAGCCTCGCCATTGAACAGAGCCGTCTGTATATGGATATGCAGAAAAAGATCGATGAACTTGAAGAGGTGACCCAGGAGCTGGACAAAAACAAAGATCTGCTGATTGAGGCCGAAAGATTCTCTGCCCTGGGCCAGATGGCCGCCCAAATGGTACACATCATCAGAAATCCCATCACCTCCATCGGCGGCGTTGCCCGCATCCTTGCCCGTAAAATTGAAGGAGCGGAATGGAAAAAATATCTTGATGTCATGGTCAAGGAAACCGACAGGCTGGAGGCCACTCTCACCGAACTCTTTGACTTCGTCAGCCAGCCCCAGGGGGAAAAACAGCTCAGCAACCTCTATCCGCTCATCCGAAAAACCGTTATTCTGCTGCAGACCAGCCTGGTGAAACAGCATATTTCCTGGACCCTGGACCTTGCCGAACCTGATCCGGTCATTTTTATGGACACCAAGCAAATACGTCGGGTTTTCCTGAACATCATCCGCAACGCCATGGAGGCCATGCCCAATGGCGGAACCCTGAAGATATCAGTCAAGGTTGACAACGAGTGGGTCCATGTTTCTCTCCGGGATACCGGTATCGGTCTTTCCGGTGCCTATCTTGACAAGGTAACAGAGCCTTTTTTTACCACCAAGACCTATGGCACCGGTATGGGTCTCACGCTGGTTGACCGATTTATCAAGGCCCACGGGGGAAATTTTTCACTGAACCGTCACGACACAGGACTGGAAGTGAAGATCAATCTCCCCTTGGCTAAAAATGAAAATATCTGAACAATCCCATCTTTCCATCTACAAAATCGAATCCGGTGCCGGCCAAAAAGTTCCGATAAGCAATAAACCGGATAACCTGCCCTTTGCTCCGGGTCAACTTATCAAAGCCATTGTGGCCGGATTTACCGGAGACGGCAAGGTGCTACTGGATGTCGGAGGTCAGACCGTAACAGCCAGGACCCTGGTACCGTTAGCCCTGGGCAGTGAGCTTTGGCTGGAAACAGGGGAGAGCGGCTCTTTCCCTCTTTTGACCCTGGCCGCCAAAAAAGGGGCTGTGCAGGATTTTCTGAAACTGCTTATTTCTGCGGCTCCATTGCCCGCAACAAGCGCCAAGGGTCTTTCCGACCTGTTATCTTCATTGCTGCCAGACATTGCTCCACAAGCAACAGTCGGCGGACAGGTAATGACCGGCAGCCTGATTGCGGCGACAAGCGGCGGTGAATCCTTTCCGGAAGCCATCAAAATTCTGACCCTGCTGCTTGGCAGCTCATCCGGCCCTCAAAAGGAAATCTCGGAGCTGCTTGATGCTCTCAAACAAAAGGATTCCATGCAGAAGCCCGCCCTCGACCAGGGCATGGAAAAACTGATAAAAATCCTTGCCGCACATCAGCAGATAAACAGTCAGCCCCCCCAGAAAACCGATCAGAACTTTTTACTCTTTCCCTGTCTTTTTACGGGAAATGCGGGCTGGGGTGAGTGGATTTTTTCCATGGAAAAAGAGGCTGACCCAGGACGGGGAGAACGTTACAGCCTGTCATTTTTTCTGGACATGAGCAGGCTCGGCCCTCTTGCCCTGCAGGCAACCATTGCCGACAAGACTATCACCGGGCAGTTTCTGCTCGCCTCGGAAAAAGCCAGATCCCATGTTGAAGACAATGTTCAGGAGCTTGTCCATCTCCTCGGAAAACAGGGCTATCACCCTGCTGGTTTCACCTGCCGGGTAAGCAAGGAGAATATTGTCAGCCAACTTAAGGAAGCGCTGGAGGAAAAGGCGGCTATCCGGCGTTTCTCACTCCTTGATGTCAACGTCTGATCCCATTTTCGCGCTGATAAATACCGGTCTCTGCCAGGAAAGAACCACGGCGCCCAACCCGACCACGGAAACCAGCAGGAATGAACTGCGCAGTGCCAGGCAAAAAGGTCCGGCGTACGCCGTGGAATACTCCTTCAGTTCCACTCCACCTGTTATCTGCCGGAAAAAAAAGGAGAAAAAAAGCCCGGCCAGGGCAACACCCAGCATCATGCCCAGGTTCCGGGCCGTGGCGAGAAGCGCTGCCGCCGTCCCACTGTTTTTTTCACCCATTCTGGCCAGCACCGAGGCGCTGTTGGGCGACAGGAAGATAGCCTGGCCGAGTCCTAGAAAAATAAGCCGTCCAGCAACACCGACAGGCTGTGTTTCCGGCGACAGGAAGGCAAGGAGCAGCAGACCGATGGTGGAAAAGGCCAGCCCCAGGGTGGAAAGTATTCTCGCGCCCAGCGAATCGGAAAGCCAGCCGGCAACCGGCGCTGCAACCATGGCGGCAAGGGGAATGGCCGTCATGATCAACCCTATTCTTGATGCGGAAAGACGCAACACCAGATCAAGGTAAAAGGGGATGAGGATGAGCACAAAAAACAGCAGCAGAAAGGAAAGCAGAGCGCTGACAAAGCCTATGGTAAAAAATCTTTTTTTCAGGAAAGACAACGGCAGAACAGGTTCCTCTGCTCGCGATTCAACTCGTATGAACAGCAGCAGGGCAGCAATAACGCAGCATATCAGTGCCCCGCCCCACAGCGGGGAAATCTGCCCGGGAAAAGCATGGGTGAGCGAAATGGAGGCGGTGACAAGCAGAAAACTCCAGAGCATGGACCCGGTCCAGTCATAGCGGTTCTTTGCCGGTTGCCGGGCAGGGGTTGGCGGAAAAATGAACTGAGACAGCAAGGCAACACATAGGCTTGCCCCAAGCGAAAGAAGAAACAGCGCCCGCCAGGAAAAAAACTCAATCAGGTACCCTCCCAGAACAGGACCGCTCATCAAACCCAGTGAAACCGGAATCCCAATGAACCCCATACTGCGACCGAGTTTTTCAGGGGCGAACGTCTGCCGGATAATGGCCGGCCCGTTGGCCATCATCATGGCCGCCCCCAGGGCTTGAAAAAAACGGGCTCCGATCAGCATATTCAGGGAACTTGCAAAGGCGCAGCCCGCTGACCCAAGACCGAACAGAAGCAAGCCAAGCCCGTAGAACCTGCTGCGGCCCAGCCTGTCGGAAAGATGCCCCCAGAAGAGCAGCGTGGAGCTTATGGTCAGCAGATAGGCCATCACGACCCACTCTGTCTTGTGCAGCGGGGCCTGAAACTCTGCCATAATCGATGGGAGGGCGATGTTGACCATGGAACTGTCAAGGGTGGAAAGAAATACCCCTGAGGCAACAACAAGAAATATCAGAATTTTTTTATCAAAGACAGCCACAGTTTTTGGTCAACCCTGACAAAATATCTTTTTATTGACATAAAATGAACATTTTGAGTAATCTAATTCTCTTAGAATGCATACAATCAACAGAAAAATCAAACCCGCCGACAAATATTAACGAGTTCTACTCCATATGGTGAAATAATGAAAAAAAATCCACTCAAAAAAATAAACTTTTTTCTCGCGATGGCATTGCTTGCCCTTTTCCTTGCTCCGGTCAGCCCGTCATCGGCCGCTGCCACCATGCCCCATTTCACGCTCAAATCTGCAATGGACGGCAAGACTCTGGACAGTAACGAATTGCAGGGCAAGGTCATGCTGGTTACCTTTTTCGCCACCTGGTGCCCGCCGTGCATGCAGGAAATCCCTTCGCTTATCGACCTGCAGAAACAGTTTGGCGAGAAAGGCTTCACCGTGGTGGCAATTTCCGTTGATCAGGGAGGCACGAGCCCGGTAAAAAAAATGATTGAAAAAACAGGAATCAACTACCCGGTTCTCATGGCTGATTCAAAAGTGACCAGCGATTTTGGCGGCATCGTCGGTATTCCCACCTCATTTCTGGTTAATCAGCAAGGCAATGTGATTAAAAATTACCCGGGATACGTTGGACACACAGTTTTTGCCCAGGATATCCAACAACTGCTGCCGTAAAAAAAGTCTGCTGCCCGGCCAATGAACAAACATGTAATTGTCAGGCAAATTGCCTTTTGGGTGTAAGTGAGTCTCTATTCATTTTGAGGTTGACATCTTCAAGCGGCAAGGTATATTAAAACATGTATGGTTAGGATGGTTAGTTTTAATCGATTCGTAAAACATCAAAAGGAGAAACAAATGAGCAAGAAACTTTTGACTCTGGCATTGGCCGTAGCATTTATGGCAAGCACCG
This sequence comes from Pseudomonadota bacterium, assembly GCA_018897105.1. GTDB lineage: Bacteria > Desulfobacterota > Desulfobulbia > Desulfobulbales > SURF-16 > SURF-16. Next base: position 32,891 of record JAHILF010000151.1, on the reverse strand, counting down.
CAACCGTATCCATGGCTGCTAAAATTAAATGTACTGTTGATGGCGTTGAAGGCGACAAAGTAACCATGACCTGTGACGGAGCCGATAAACTGAAGGCTGGCGACAAAGTTGAAGTGAAAGCTAAATCAGGCAAAGCCATAGAAGGCTGCTAATTTCTTAGCCTGTTTAAGCTGCTGAAAAAGACCGTTTGATCTTCCGATGAAACGGTCTTTTTTTTATGCATACAGATTGCCGACGTAAACTGTAAGCCTGCTCTTTATCTCCAACTCTCCCATGCCAAGCTGCGGCGCCTTCAGGATGTAAAAAACAATTTGCTTACCCGTCCGTTAACCAGGGGAGACCGCGGTATCCCGACGCCAGCTCTCCGGGCGGCTCCTTTCCCAGGCCGGCGAAACAGATCCTTGCGACCAGAGCTTTTTCCCTGTTGTTCCTCCAGCACACTCGCAGCGTGGCTTGCCTGATTAATTCAGCCGTCGGCCTAGCCCAGGTCGTCATCATGCCACTGTTTCCATTTCCCGGCTTGCTTGAAGCAGGCTAATATTTTTCTCGGCCCGGACTATAAAAAAACATTGGCCGCCCTTACCAGGTAAAGTAAATATAGGCAGTTTTGTCAATAAACGGTGTGTTGGAATAACCGAATGCTCCACACCCCCAAAAAGCATGAATAAAAACGGATCTCCCAATTGAACTTACTCTATGCCGCTTTCCTTGGAATTTTACAGGGTGCGACCGAATTTCTCCCAGTGTCAAGTTCCGGCCATCTGGCCTTGGCTGAGACCTTTTTCCACATCGAAGAGGCCGGACTCACCTTTGACATCGCCCTGCACCTGGGCACCCTGCTTGCGATTCTCGCCTATTTCCGGCAGGATTTTTACTCGATGGCGCTGGCCCTTATCGGTAAGGATGCCGGCCCGGAGGCCGAACAGCGGAGGCGCATGGCAATTTACATTGCCCTGGCCACGGTCCCGGCCGTGTTTTTCGGCCTGCTGTTCGGCCATGCCGCGGAAACCCTGCTGCGGGGGCCGGCCACTGTCGCTTTTTCCCTGTCAGCCGCCGGTCTCTTTCTCTGGCTCGCCGAAAAAATGGGAAATCGCCAGCGAAGTTTCAGCGCCATGACCATCAAAGACGCCCTCATCATCGGCCTGGCACAATCCCTGGCCCTGATCCCCGGCGTGTCAAGAAGCGGCAGCACCATGAGTGCAGGACTCTTTCTGGGTCTGGATCGTTCGGCAACCGCTCGATTTTCATTTTTATTGTCCGCGCCTATAATTTTCGGGGCAGGTATCTATAAAATTCCAAAAATCATCGGCCTGGGCTTAAATCAAAATGAAATTCTTTTTTATCTGACCGGTTTTTTTACTTCGGCAGTATCGGGCTATTTTGTCATCTCCTTGCTGATGAAATTTGTCCGGACCAGATCCCTGGCGGTTTTTGCCTATTACCGCTTTTTCCTTTCGGCCATCGTCGTCATCGCCCTGCTGCTTGGTTATCAATAAATTAAAACAGAAGGTTCTGAAAAGTGAATGAAATAAATCTGCCTGAAAACGCCGTCAAGGTTCTGAAAAGGATCAGAAAAAAATATAAAGTCGGTTTTGAGCCGTTGCGCATCAGGGATGTGGAGCTTAAAATTCTGCAGGTGCAGGATCTCGAACATCTTTTAGCCGGCAAGGATCCGTTTGCCGATGTATCGATCTTTCCCTTCTGGGTCAAGCTGTGGGAGGCATCGCTCATGCTCGCCGATATCATGGCCAGCATGCCTTGCCAACCGGGCAAGACATTGCTTGAACTGGGCGCAGGACTTGCCGCTCCCGGACTGGTTGCCGCGGCAAGGGGTTACAAGGTCACTCTGAGCGATTACGAACCCCATATTCTTGATTTTCAACGGGTCAGCGCGGCGGCAAATGGTTTGACGGAGGTTGATTTCAGGATGATCGATTGGAAAACCCCGCCGGCAATGCCCCGCTTTGATACGATTATCGGCGCGGAAATTCTCTTTCGCGATGAATTTTTCCAACCCCTGCTCAATGTTTTCAACCAGTATCTTGCTCCGCAGGGATCAATTTTCATTGCCCATGATGCCCGGCGCAAAAGCCTGCCCAAATTTCTCGACCTTGCCCAGAAAGAGTATCAGATTGCCGTCAGCGCCAGAAAATTGAAATCGGACGACGGAGATCTGACCATCATTATCAACCGCTTGCAGAAAAAATAACCCATTTCCATGCCAATCTACGAGTATGAACATCTCGGCCGGGAATGCAAACTCGGCAGACATTTTGAGATAAGCCAGCCCATTACCAGCGAAAAACTGGCAGCCTGTCCGGAATGCGGACAACCGGTCAAAAGGCTTATTTCTCTTTGTGCAATCAGTACACCGAAGACCAACAGCGATTTGAAAGATCATGGATTCACCAAACTGGTGCGCCGGGACGACGGGGTCTATGAGAATGTGACGGCCACCGGCAAGGAGAGCAAGATATGGGACATACGCAAACCGGAAACCATGCCTGATTTGAAGTCGAGAATCAGGGATTAGGGGCTGGTACGGAATAACCATTACCTCTTTGACCATTTCGTGACAAACCTGTATGTCGTTCACCGTATTGCGTGGTTACAGTTATTTTTCACAACGGCTTTGCTGCAGGCGCTGCAGTTGTCATGAACCGAAAACCAGTAGCGCTCATCCCGGAAAAGGAGATCGATTAACCCCTAATGCACTTTAAAGACATAGACTGGAACAAACTCTGGCAAGAGGCGCACCAGCAGAAAAGCTGGAAGAAAAAGGGAGAAAAGGACTGGGATAAGCGGGCGGCCGGCTTTGCCAAAAGAAATTTCGATTCAAGCTATGCCGATCGCTTCCTGCGGCTGGTAAAACCCGCCCCCCACTGGCGGGTGCTTGATATCGGCTGCGGTCCGGGAACCCTGGCCCTTCCTCTCGCGGCAAAGGTGAAATCAGTGACCGCCATTGATTTTTCCGCTGCCATGCTGGCCGAACTGGAAAAAAGAGCGGCAGAGCAGGGGATCACCAACATCGGCACCATCCAGGCATCCTGGACCGATGACTGGCGGAAACTGGGGATCCCGATCCATGAAATTGTCATCAGCTCCCGCTCCCTGTCAGTCGTCGACCTGCAAAGCGCTCTGGAAAAAATGAACAGCTGGGCCACGGAAAAGGTCTTTATCGCCGACCGGGTGGGCAGCGGCCCATTTGATCCGGAGCTGTTTGCCGCGGTCGGTCGCCCCTTTGAACCCGGCCCTGATTATATTTTTACCGTGAATCTCTTGTATCAGATGGGGATTCATCCTAAAATCGATTATATTGAACTTGAACAGACTAAATCATTTGCCACCCGAGATGATGCCATCGACAGCTGCCGCTGGATGTTTGATGATCTCAGCACCATGGACGAACGAAGACTTGCAGACTATGTTGATGAACGACTGGAGCACAATGAAGCCGGCACATACAATCTCAGGCGGAGCTCCCGGGTAAAATGGGCCTTATTATCCTGGAAAAAGAGAACAGTTTGATATGCGAATAATGATTGTGGGCGCCGGCCAGGTCGGCCATCATCTCTGCGAAAAACTTTCCGTGGAAGGCCAGGAGGTTGTGCTGATCGACCGGGACGAAAAAAAGCTGCGCAAGCTCGAACGCGACCTCAACATTCTTCCCGTGCATGGCAGCGCCGCATCCGCCCGGGTGCTGGAAGAGGCGGGCATCAGAAATACCGAGCTCTTTATTGCGGTGACCGACAGTGACGAGGTCAACCTCATCGCCTGCATCCTCTCCAAACAGTACAATGTCGCCAGCCGCATCGCCCGGGTGCGCAATGAGGATTTCTACCTTTCCGGCGAGGCCCACACCGAAAAAACCCTGGGCATCGACCTACTCATCAGTCCTGACATTGCCATGGCCGATGAGATCATGACCCTGAGCCAGCTCTCCGATGCCTTTGCCGTGGCGGATTTTGCCGAAGGCCAGGTGGAACTCCTGGGCTACGAGGTTTTTAAGCGCAATCCCATGGTGGGCATTACCCTGCATAAAATGCAGGCCATGCAGAGACAGAGCAACTTCCTCATTGTCGCCATCAACCGGGACGGAAACACCATTATCCCCCGGGGTGACGACAAAATCGAACCGGGCGACAGAATCTATCTGGTGGCCCGCAAAAAAGACATTGCCGAGGTCGAGTCCCACTTTCATTTCACCAGCAAGGCGCCGAAAAAGGTTTTTATCATCGGTGGCGGCACCATCGGCTACATGGTGGCCAAGCGGATGGAAAAGCAGAAAATCAGCGTCAGCCTGGTGGAAGAAGATCCGAAACGCTGCGAATTTCTCACCGGTCAGCTGGAACACTCCGTGGTCCTCAACTGTGACGGTCTGGAGGCCCACGACCTGCTGGAAGAGGGCATTGATCAGGCTGACCTGGTCATCTCGGTTACGGAAAGCGACACGACCAACATCCTCTCAAGCCTGCTGAGCAAACACCATGGGGCACGCAAGTGCATCACCAAAATCAACCGTCCGGACTTCATCCCCCTGCTGGGCAAACTGGGCATTGACGTGGCCTTGAGCCCACGGCTGGTGGCCGCCAACATGATCCTGCGCTTTGTGCGCGGCGGTGGCAAAATCGTCTCAGTGGCCACCCTGCTGGGCAGCGACGCCGAGGTGATGGAGATCCAGGTAAGCGACAGTGCCAAATTTCAGGACATTCCCCTGAAATCCCTGAAATTTCCGCGCAATGCGGTGCTGGGAGCCATTTCCCGCAAAGGGAAGGTCATTATTCCTTCCGGCGAGACCAAACTGAAAGAGGGCGACAATCTGGTGGTCTTTTTTGCCAAGGATGCCATCTCCAGCGTTGAAGCCTTTTTCGGATAAGGACAGGCATGCGAACCGGCGGTGTTCTCAATATTCTCGGCAAACTGCTTATCCTGATCTCTCTTTTTCTGCTCACCCCCATCCCCTTCAGTATTTATTTCGCTGACGGCATGGTGGGTGTTTTCCTGGGCTGCTCCCTGATCGGCGCCATGCTGGGAGGTCTTATGGTGGCAATCTTTGCCCCGGAAAAGGATCTCGGCTACCGCGACGGCTTTGCCGTGGTGGTTTTCAGCTGGCTGGGACTGGCCTTTCTCGGCTCGCTGCCCTACTATTTCTGCGGATCAATGCCCTCCTATGTGGATTGTTTTTTCGAATCCATGTCCGGTTTCACCACCACCGGCTCCACCGTATTACGTGAGGTGGAGATCCTGCCGAACAGTGTGCTCTTCTGGCGCGCCACTACCCACTGGATCGGCGGCATGGGCATCATTGTCCTCTCCCTGGCCATCCTGCCCCTGCTAGGCGTGGGCGGCACCCAGCTGTTTCAGGCGGAAATGCCCGGGCCCACCAAAGACCGGCTGGCCCCGAGAATTCAGGACACCGCCAGAATCCTCTGGGGTGTTTACCTGCTCTTTACCCTGCTGGAGATCCTGCTGCTGCTGCTGGGCGGCATGACCTTCTTTGATGCGGTGTGCCATGCCTTTGCGAGTTTAGCCACCGGCGGCTTTTCCACCCATACGGCCAGCGCCGGTCATTACGACTCCTCGTATCTACACTATGTGCTGATCTTCTTCATGTTTCTGGCGGGCACCAACTTCTCCCTGCATCACCGGGCGCTGATGAGCGGCAAATTATCAGACTACTGGAAAAACGAGGAGTTCCGGCTTTACGTGCTGCTCATCGCCGTTACCACCATCTTCATCATCAGCGCCAACCTGACCCATCATATTTATAACAGTTTCAGCCTTGCCTTTCGTGACACCCTTTTCCAGGTGGTTTCCATCGTCACCACCACTGGCTTCGGCACCGCTGATTTTGACCAGTGGCCACCGGCCTGTAAAATGCTTCTGATTACCCTGATGTTTATCGGCGGCTGTGCCGGATCAACCGGCGGCGGCATCAAGGTGGTCCGCATACTGCTTTTTTTCAAATACGCCAGGCTGCAGCTGCACAGCCTTGTCCACCCCCGTGCGGTGGGCACGATCAAGCTGGGCAACCAGAAGGTGCCCAAAGAGGTCATGATCGCCATTCTTGGCTTCTTTGCCCTCTATATCTCCTTTTTTCTGCTGGCCAGCCTGGTGGTCACCGCCCTCGGCGTTGACCTGCTCACCGGCGTGACGGCCGTTATCGCCACCTTGAACAATATCGGTCCGGGTCTCCAAGAGGTAGGCCCTTCCCGCCATTTCGGCGACCTGCCCGATCTTGCCAAAGTTGTGCTCAGTTTCTGCATGCTGGCCGGCCGTCTGGAGCTTTATACCGTGGCTGTCCTGCTCACTCCGGACTTCTGGCGCATGGCCAGAAAGCCGGTCCTGCGGTGGCAGCTCAAACATGCAATAACAGAAACGGAAAGACCATGAACGACTATGATATCATCGTTATCGGCGCAGGCCACGCAGGATGCGAGGCCGCGCTGGCGGCCGCCCGCATGGGCTGCCGGACGGCGGTGCTGACCATCAATGCCGACACCATCGGCGCCATGTCCTGCAATCCCGCCATCGGCGGCCTGGCCAAAGGCCACCTGGTTAAGGAGATCGATGCCCTGGGCGGGGAGATGGCCAAAAATATCGACGCCACGGCCATCCAGTTCCGCCGGCTCAATACCAGCAAAGGCCCGGCGGTCTGGTCCTCCCGCGCCCAGGCCGACCGACTGCTTTACCGATTGCGCATGAAGTCGGTGCTGGAAAACCAGCAAAACCTCGATATCAGGCAGGCCTTTGCCGACCGTCTGCTGGTGGAACAGGGCAGGATCACCGGGGTAATCACCTCTCTGGAAGAGACCCTGACCTGTCGGGCCGTGGTCATTGTCACCGGCACCTTTTTAAACGGACTGATCCACATCGGCCTGAAATCCTTTCCTGCCGGCCGCCAGGGTGACGCCCCGTCCATCTCCCTGGCCCACAACCTGCGGGAGCTGGGCTTTATGATGGGCCGCATGAAAACCGGCACCACCCCGAGGCTTGACGGCACCACCATCAACTACGAGGGCCTTGAGCCGCAGCACAGCGACGATCCGCCCAATTTCTTCTCCTATGCCACCACAGGGGCGCCCAGACTGCCCCAGCGGCCGTGCCACATTACCTATACCAATGAAAATACCCACGCGATTATCCGGGCCGGCACCGACCGCTCGCCCATGTACACCGGCATCATCGAAGGGGTGGGCGCCCGCTACTGTCCCTCCATCGAAGACAAGGTCATGCGCTTTCCGGAAAAGATCCGCCACCAGATCTTTCTTGAGCCGGAGGGGCTTGATACGGTGGAGGTCTACCCCAACGGCATTCCCACCAGTCTGCCGGTGGATGTGCAACTGGCCTTGCTGCACAGCATCAAAGGCCTGGAGCAGGTCAAGCTGATCCGGCCCGGCTATGCCATCGAGTATGACTATGTCGACCCGCTGGAACTACAGCCTTCCCTGGAAACCAAGCGCATCGGCGGGCTGTTTCTGGCCGGCCAGATCAACGGCACCTCGGGCTATGAGGAGGCAGCGGCCCAAGGGCTCATGGCCGGCATCAACGCAGTCAAATACTGCCGGTCGGAAGAGCCGCTGATTCTTGACCGCTCCCAGGCCTACACCGGCGTGCTCATCGATGATCTCGTCACCCGCGGCACCAAAGAGCCGTACCGGCTTTTTACCTCCCGGGCCGAATATCGCCTGCTGCTGCGGGAAGACAACGCAGATCTGCGCCTACGGGAGATCGGCCGCCAACTCGGCCTGGTGGACGATGCCACCTATGCAGCATTCTGCCGGAAAAGAGACGCCATCTCGGCAGCCTTCAACTGGCTGAACACTACCCAGGTAAAACCGGGAGATGCCATCAACCAACGTCTGGAGGCAGCAGGCCAGGCCCCCTTGAAACAGATGGTTTCCATGGCCTCGCTGCTGCGCCGCCCGGAGCTGACCATTGCCCATCTGGGCACCCTTACCGGCCGGGAAATATGCGTGGATCCACAGATTACCCTTGAAGTCCAGCTGCAGGTCAAATATGAAGGATATATCAGGCGGCAACAGGAACAGGTAGAACGCTTTAAAAGGCTGGAAAATATCAACCTGCCGGAAGAAATGGATTACAAAGCCCTGCCCGGTCTTTCCCATGAGGTGGTGGAAAAACTGGGCAGAATCAAGCCGCGCTCACTGGGTCAGGCATCCCGTATATCCGGGATCACCCCTGCCGCCATTTCCGTGCTGCAGGTGCACCTGAAAAAAAAGGGGTTGCTGTAAATGAAACACATTCTCATCGTTGAAGATAGCCCTCCCACAGGGACTATGATCAAAAAAAGGCTGGAAAAAACCGGCAAGTATACTGTCACCTGGTTGACCAGCATGCAGGAAACCGAGAAGCTCCTTGCCACCGAGGGAAATGAGTCCTTTTTCGCCGCCCTGCTCGATTTCAATCTGCCGGATGCGACCAAGGGGGAGATCATTCCCCTGGTGGTTTCAAAAAATATCCCGGTGATCGTTTTTACCGCCTTGGTCAGTGAAGAGGTGCGGCAAAAGGTCTGGTCACACCAGGTCGTTGATTATGTTCTGAAGGAAGATGTGTTAAGCCTGGAGTATATTCTCTCCTTGCTGGACCGCCTGAAAAAAAATGCGGAAACCCAGATTCTGGTGTCGGACAGGGATGCGGAAAAACGGGAAAAAATCGCAGGCCTGCTGCGCGTGCATCGCTACGATGTTCTCACTGCGGATTCCGGCAGGGAAACGCTGAAAATCCTGGCGGCAAATCCTAAAATCCGACTGGTAATCGCAGCCTCTGAAGTCACCGATATGGACGGCCTCACCCTGATCCAGAAAATCCTTCGCAACTATGGGAAAGAGGACCTGGCCATCATGGGCATGGTGTATGCGGGGGATCATATCACGGCTGCCCGTTTTCTCAAATATGGAGCAAACCACTGCATTGTCCGGCAGTCGTTTCTGCCGGAAGAATTTTACTGCATGGTGAGGCTTCTCATTGAAAATATTGAACATATCCAGCAGCTCCGCTCAACGTCCCTGGTAGATTTTCTCACCGGCCTCCATAACCGCAGATATTTTTTCATCACCGGAGAAAAACTGTTCGCCAGCGCCAGACGCCAGACCATTACCCTGGTCTGTGCCATGCTGGATCTTGATTTCTTCAAAAAAGTAAACGATCAATATGGCCATGAGGCAGGTGACCGGGTGTTGCAGCATGTGGCAAACATCCTGCGCAACCGCCTGCGCAAAACAGACATTGTCGCCCGCATCGGCGGGGAGGAGTTCTGCATTCTGGCGGTCAACATGGATACGGCGTCGGTGCACAGAATTTTTGACGAACTGCGACGACAGATCGAGCGGTCGGTGGTGGTGCTTGAAGATGGTATGGGCGAGGTCAAAATTACCGTCAGCATCGGCATTACCACCCACCTTGGCAACAGTCTGGACCAGATGCTCAAAAAGTCCGACTTCCTTCTTTATGAAGCAAAGGAGGGCGGCCGGAATATGATTGTCTCCGACCTGTGATTTCGACATTTTTGACGAGGGGTACGGAAAATGTCGAACAGGGCAGGGCAGCAAGTTCTCCTGCATCCAGCCCAATAGTACAGAATCGTTCATAAACTGGGAAAAGGACACAACATGGCGCAATAGTTGCTATAATCTATTTCATAATAGATAAAGGAGCCCCAAAACATATGCGTTTCATTCTTCCACTTTTTCTCATCATGATGCTCATGCCCATGCCGCTGCGGGCTGAATATTTTCTCAAAGGCCGAGTTATCGCTGTTGACCGGGAAAAAGGCGAAATAACCCTCTCCGCGCTCAATTGCATTCAGAGCCGGCCGCCGAGGCCTGGTGCAGAAACTGAAAAAGCGGAACCGCCCCTGGAGGGGGGGGGAATTTACACCATCTCAACCGACTTCATTCCACCCTGTGCATCTCTGGATCATATCATTCAGGTCTGGGGGGAATTGAGCAAAGAAGACGAAAACCACCTGCGGGCGAGACGCATAACCGGCCCGGGCTGGCGGCACGGAAAGGACTCAACCGGAGTTCGTTCGCGCATCCGCAAACGCTGCTTTATGAAGCCTCCACCCCCAGGTCCGGGTGAGCCATGACCCCCCCCCTCCCGGAATCAGCCGACGCCGGCCAACATCAGTCAACGGACCCCACCCCCCTCGGGCCATCCTGGAAAATCAATCTGCTGGTAATCGGCGGCCTGATTTTTATCGTTCTTGCCTATTCCTTATGGCAGATCGGCCAGTTACGCCGCAACTTCCAGAGTTATGCCCGGGAGCATTCCCGGGTGGTCAGCAGCGTGATCGAACAGAACACCCGTACCGTCCGGCTGGCGGAAAATGCCCTGCAGCAAACCATCAAGACCTTTCTGGCCAATACAGCCAAATTCATCGACTACCTTGAGTCGGTTGAACCGTTTTCCGCCGCGGAGCTGCAGGCCTTTGCCGGGGAAACCGGACTTTCCGCCATCAGCATTCAGCGAGACGGCAGTGACAAGAACACAGTCAGCAGCGGCGCCGCACTGCTGCCCACCCTGTCGTGCGATAAAGCCGTACTCGATTATATTCCGGGAAAAAACCTGTATGTCATGACCTGGCCCCGTCCGGAAAAAGGCTGCATCATTCTGGGCTTTTCCGCCCAGAATATCGAGGAGCTGCATCAGCAGCTGCGCATGCCGGCCCTGCTCAAGGCCCTTTCGGCCATGCCGGGCATCAAATACGTCAAGATCGAGGAGAAAGCGACTGAGGCTTCGCCGCCGCAGGCCGGCATGATTGTCGAACAGCACATCAGCGCCGGTGATACTGCGCTGCGGGTCGGTTTTGATGCCAGCCAGTACTCCATGCGGGTCCGGCAGATCTGGCGCAATGTGCTGATTTTTTCTCTGGTGCTTGCCTGCCTGGGGGTTTTTTTTTCCTGGCTTCTCTACCGCTACCAGAGCGCCTATCTGCAGAAAATAACCGATTTTGAGAGAAAACTGGCCAGGGAACGGGAGGACGCGGCCCTGGGCAGGGCAACGGCCACCATCACCCATGAGATCAGAAATCCGTTAAATGCCATCAGTATGGGGCTGCAGCGCATTGAGCTGGAAGCAGACGAACTGAGCCCGGAGCACCGGGAGCTGGCTGCCAGCATGCGCCATGCGGTGAAACGTACCAATACCATTATCGGCGATCTGCTCCGTTACAGCAGGTCCATGGCAGCCAGGCTCAATCCGGTCAATCTCACCCAACTCATTGACGGCATTCTGCAGCTTTACAAACCGCAATACGAGGCAAAAAATATTTCCGTCAGCCATAACAGCAATCTTCCCGATTCTGTGCAGGGTGATGGAGAACTGCTGGGCCAGCTCTTTGAAAATATCATCAAAAACGCGGTAGAGGCCCAGCCAGGGGGAGGATATATTTCCGTAACAAGCCACATTGAAAACAATCAGGCACGGATAACTATTGAAAACGCCATGCCCCGGGGCAGCGTTGACAACCTCAACCAACTGCTTGAGCCCTATTTTACCACTAAAACCAGGGGCACAGGTCTTGGCCTGCCCATTGCCCGCCGCATCGCCCAGGCCCATAACGGCACGCTTACGCTTGCCACCCCGAGCGAAGACGTTTTCCGGGCAATCATCACCTTACCGCTTACCACCTGAAATGATAGGTTAACCCATGAAAATTCTAGTTGTTGATGATGAACAGTTGCAGCGTGAAACCCTGAAAGGCTTTCTGGAGAAAAAGGGCTATCAGGTTTTCAGCGCCGCCGACGGTGCAGAGGCCCTGAAGATTTTCAGCGACTATCCAATCCAGCTGGCCCTGCTTGATCACAAAATGCCGGACATGAATGGTGATGAGCTGCTGGCCCACATGAAGGAGATCAATCCATTCATGCGCGCCATTATGATAACCGCCTATGGCGCGGTTGAGACCGCAGTCAAAGTGATGCGGCTCGGGGCCGATGATTTTCTGGAAAAACCGGTTGATCTGCTGGAGCTGCTGGAAAAAATAGAAAACATCGAGCAGCAGGTGGCCATGGAGGAAGATGTTGCCGCCATTGCCGAAACAATCGACAGCAGTAAAGGCCTGCCGCTGCAGGTCATCGGCGACAGCCCGGCCATGCGCAAACTGCTGTCCACCGTGCAGCGTGTCTCCCAGACCCCCTGGGCGGTGCTCATCAGCGGCGAGACAGGCACGGGAAAGGAACTCATTGCCCACCTCATTCATCTGCTCAGCGGCCGCAGCCAGGCCCCCTTTATCGAGGTAAATTGCGCGGCCATCCCGGAAAATCTTTTTGAGTCAGAGCTTTTCGGCCATGAAAAAGGGGCCTTTACCGGCGCCTCAGGCAAAAGAAAGGGCCGGTTTGAACTGGCCCAGTCGGGCAGCCTTTTTCTTGATGAGGTGGGAGAACTGCCGCTGATGCTGCAGGCCAAATTACTGCGGGCCCTGCAGGAAAAGAAGATCAGCAGGGTGGGGAGCGAGGTGGATATCGAAGTGGATGTGCGGGTGCTGACCGCCACCAACCGCGACCTCAGACAGCTGGTGGCGGAGGGGAAGTTCCGGGAAGATCTTTACTACCGGCTCAATGTGCTGGAAATTGAAATCCCTCCCCTGAGAAACCGCAAAGAGGATATTCCCCAGCTGGTCGACTTTTTCCTGGAGCGTTACTGTCAGCGTCCGGTGCGCTTTGATCCGGAGGCTCTGGCAACCCTGGTCAAATACCCCTTTCCCGGCAATGTGCGCGAGCTGGAGCACGTCATCCAGCGGACGGTGACCATGGTTCGGGGCCCGGTGATCCGCATGGTGGATCTACCGGCGGAAATGCGCTATCACAAGGCGAGCGAGCAGGGCAATCTAGGCGATCGACTGGAGGCGATGGAGCGGGATATGATCCTTACCGCGCTGGGAAAAAACGACTGGGTGCAGACTAGGGCAGCCGACTCCCTGGGCATCAGCGAAAGGGTTTTGCGTTATAAAATGGGCAAGCATGGGATCAAAAAACAATGACCAATTGTTACCTGTTATTTGCTCATAGTCACTTGTCAATCACCTGCCGTCCAGCACCTTGCGCACCACCCCGGCAAGCTCCTTGCGCACCACCGGTTTTAAGATAAAGGCATTGATGCCGGTCTCCTTCAGTTCTGCTTCGGAAAAACCGGTATTATACCCCGTGCAGAGAAGAATCGGCAGCTCAGGCCGGATTTTCCGGATCTCCTTGGCCAGATCAATACCCGTCATGTGGGGCATGGTAAAATCAGTGATAACCAGATCGACTTCGTCGGCATGCTCCTTGAAATAGGCAAAGGCCTCTCTGCTGTCTGTTTTGCCGACCACCCGGTAGCCCAGCATCTCCAGCATCTGCTGGGCGATATCCACGATAAATTCTTCGTCGTCAACAAAGACAATATGCTCTTTACCCCTAGGTATTATTTCCTCTTGCTCTTCCTTTTTGACCTGCTGCCTGGAGTGAATGGGCAGATAAATACTGAAGGTGCTGCCCTTGTCCGGCTCGCTATGCACAGCGATGGTGCCGCCCAGGCTTCTGACGATACCATGCACCACGGAAAGACCCATACCGGTGCCTTCTCCCTCTCCCTTGGTGGTAAAAAAAGGATCGAAGATTCTTTCCTTCACGTCATGGCTCATGCCATGACCGGTATCGCTGACGGTCAGCCGCAGAAATGGACCCGGCTTTATCTCAGGGTGCACCCGGGCAAAATCATGGTCCAGTTCGACGCTGAGAAGGGAGATATCAAGAATGCCGCCGCTCTTACGCATGGCATGACCGGCATTGGTGCAGAGGTTCATGATGATCTGATGGATGCTGGTTGGATCGGCCATGACCGCCTCATTGGCCTGCAGATTGGAACGGATCTCAATGGTTGAGGGCAATGAGGCCTCCAACAGCTTGAGGGTCTCCTTGACAATGATTTTGGGTTGGATCGGTCGCGGTTTGATATCCGTCTGGCGGCTGAAGGTAAGAATCTGTTTGACCAGGTCGCGGGCCCGGCCCGCCGCCTCCAGTATTTTTACCAGACAGCGATGCGCTCCGGAGGTTTCCTTAGTTTCCAGTTTGGCAATTTCGGCAAACCCGAAAATAGCGGACAGAATATTGTTGAAGTCATGGGCAATACCGCCGGCCAGGGTGCCGATGGCCTCCATTTTCTGGCTCTGCCGGAACATTGCTTCAACCTTGATCTGCTCGGTCACATCGCGTTTGACCAACACATAACCCATCCGGTTGCCGGCAGGATTAAAAATAGGCGACACCGTGGCATCCGCCTCTGCCAGGCCGCCATCCTTTTTCCTGGTGGTGAGCCGACCCCGCCACACCTCGCCGGCCCTGATTACCGCCCACATCTCTGTATAGGCATAGTCTTCCTTTTTGCTCTCTAAAAAAGATAAGGTTTTACCGATGGCCTCTGCCCGGGAGTAGCCGGAAATTTCTTCAAAAGCAGGATTGGCATATTCAATAATACCTTTGCTGTCGGTGATGATGATCTCCTCAGCCGCCTGCTCAATGGCCGAAGCCTGCCGGGCCAGCTGCTTTTCCGCCTGTTTGCGTTCGGCAATATCCCTGATGATGGCCTGGACATAGGCGGTATCGGCAAATTCAATAACGCTGAGACTCACCTCCGCCTCAAAAGTTGCGCCGTCATGCCGCTGGTAGGTCCACTCAAAAAATTGCGGTCGGCCGGCCACGGCCAGCTTGTACTTTTCAAGGCCCTCTCCCCTGGAATCACTGCCATCCGGCTGGACGTCCGGCGAAAATTTGTCAGGGGACTGGCCGATCAGCTCATCCCGGCTGCAGGCAAACATCTTCAGGGCCTGCTGGTTACAGTCGATGCAGATATTATTCTGGCTGATAATGATGGCATCACTGGCCGAGTCAAAGAGCGAACGGTAACGCCTTTCATTTTCTCTCAGCTCGCCCATGACACGATTTCGTTCGGTCACCATGCGGTTAGCCGATTCCGCCAATTGCTGAAACTCAACAAAGTCCAGTGTGGTGCTGTCGAGCTGCTCTGACTCGAAAGCCGCCTTGTGAAAAAAAGTGCTGAGGGTGGAAAAATTGTTCTTTGTTTTGTTGCTGATGCGCCGGGTGATCACAAAAGAGAAAATAAGTAAACCAACCAGCAGGATAAGGGTGACGGCGATATTTTCCCACATGCGGGCTACCATTGCCTGCCGATCCACCTCCAGGGACTTTTCAATATCATCAAGATATTCACCGGCCCCCACATACCATTGCCAGTCAGCAATGCCCATGACATAGCTGGTTTTCAGGGCCTGCCGCTGTCCGCCGATAGCCGGCATCACATAATAGATATAGCCCCCTCCCTGTCTGGCAAGATCAATGATCTCCCGGCCGACCCGAGCCATATCAGGGTCGCCTCCGGTGAGCAGATTCTGCCCCTTGCCGAAACCCGCCAGGCCCAGGCCATCCCACTGGCCGGCAAAAATGTATCCTTCCCGGCCAAAGCTCATCTCCGAGATACGGTCAAGGACCTCGTGCTTGATCTCCGCTTCCAGGTCGTCAAAATAGAGCCCCGCACCGATCAGCCAGTTGAACGGCGCCAGGTATTTCACAAAGGAAACCTTTTTGAAATCGTTGCCTTCTCGTTGCGGCTTAGTCCAGCTGTAGGCATAAAAGCCTTCGCCCTCTTTCTGCACCAGCTTGATCATATCACGGAAGATATGGCGCCCTTCTGTGTCCTGGACATCCAATGCATTCTTACCTTCAAGGCCGTGGCTGTCTGGGAAAAGCTGGTCAATACCATCCAGTGATATGGCAAAATAGTAGCCCCTGCCGCCATGAAAACGTAGTGCACGCAATGACTCCCGCACCATGGACTGCATTTCCGCGCTGCTCTTTTTGTCCTTATAGGTGGTGTATATATGAGAAGCCAGGTTGTGGGCCTCAATAACCCGTGCTTTGATATCCGCCCGCAGAATGACCTCGGTCTGAGACCTCCTGATACGGATGCAGTCAACAACATTCTCGACCTGTTTTTTCAATTGAGCCTTGCGGGATTTGAGCTGCACAGCCCGCATTGCATCAGCCTGCCGGTCGAAATTTGCATACTCCTGGAAAATCCACAAAGAACCGAGCAAGCCGATGGCGAGAGCCACCAGCATGCTCATATTGAGGAGAAGCGTGCGGGAAAAACTCTTGGAAAGAGATACCATAAGGAGGGTTAACAATCTCCAGGCTTTATGTTCATACGAAAGGACGAACGAGACATCATCCTTATTTTATATAACGGGAAAAACACCCATGTCAATCATGATAGCCGCACATTCTTTCAGTGATTTTGTTAAGTTATACGCCGGCAACCGCCATCAGAGCAGCCCCCAGGGCATTTCCCACCTCATAATATTCCGGGAAAAAGACCTTGGTACCCAGCCTGGCGGCAATTCCGGGCAGCAGATAACGGGCGGCGGCGCCAATCCCAACTATCGGCACCTTGGCCACAAAACGTAAATCGAATAAGCCGCTCTGGCGATAATTCGGGAAAAAACCGCTCATGGTTTTGCCCGTCTCTAGTTTCAGGATATGATCGAGAATGGCATCCTCAATTCTCTGCTCAACTCCGGCCAGAACCTGCCGGCAGAATTCTTCCACGTCGATGCCGAGAGCTGCGGCAAGGCGCTCCGCCCCGTCCACGGCCCTTTGCCGGTCGCCCAGTTCAAGCTGCCCAAGAACATGCAGGGCATCGGTAGGGGTAAAGCCGGTTTCCACAATCAACTGCAGCTTGGCCAACTCCTTGAGATGGCTCAGCAGGGTGATTTCAGCCATGTCAAAATGGTCTTTCAGCACCTGGGGCGTGGCCGGCCCATGCTCAACGAGATAGGCCAGCACCTTGTCCTGCGCCGCCTCCTCCGGGGTGATATCAGGCCCGGCCATGAGGCATCTGTCCAGCAGACCCTTGCCGATCCACCCTGACGGGGCCGGAGTCTGGTCGGACATGGCCAGGGGCAGCACCCTTACAGGGCCGACAGTGAGCTTGCCCCGCTCGCTGACCGAGGCATGGCTGTCGCCGCCGGCACCCACCGTCGACATCTTGACGGCATCGACATGGGTCAGCCATTCGCCGATCAGGCTGCCCTGCTCATCAATAACCGGCCGTCCGTCTTTGATCAACGTGATATCGGTGGTGGTGCCGCCGACATCGACAATCAGCGCGTCAGGGGCGGGCGAGAAGGACAGGCCATACCAGGCGGTGGCGGCAGGGCCGCTGGCCACCGTGGAGGCCGCCTGTTTATGGGTGTTGCTGATTTCCATGGGCTGCGCATCACCACGGATGATATAGACCTTGCCGATGATCCCCAAGGAGGCCAGGGCGTCCTGCATGCCGGTCAAAAATTCCTGCATGACAGGCATGAGCCGGGCATTAAGCACGGATGTAGCCGCCCGCTCCATGATTCCCGGGCGATCGCTTACCTCGTGGGAGCAAAAGACCGGCTTCGGATCAATGAGGCTGATGGCCTTAGCCATAACTTTCTCATGGTTGGGATTGACGATGCTCATGGCAGCGCAGACCGCATAGACGTCCACATGGGTCTTGTAACGCTGCACGGCATCCACCAGCCCTGCCATATCAAGCGGTTCTTCCTCCTCTCCCAGATGATTATGCCCGCCCCGCAGAAAGGTGGTTGACACCACCGGCAAGCGGAAAGGTTTGGCCCGCCCGGCCACTAGTAATCCCACATCCGCGCCCTTGCCCTCCACCACTGCATTGGTGGCCAGGGTGGTGGACACCGCCACCAGCTCCACCTCTGCCGGCCGCACGGCTGACTGAGAAAACAGCTGCAGCAGACATTTTGATATCCCCAGGCTGAGATTATTATGAGTAGTGGGATACTTGGAGGTGACTATCACCGTGTTGTCCGGCCGCCGGATCAACACCGCGTCGGTATAGGTTCCACCTGTATCAATGCCGATAATGTATGATTTATTGTCCATTTTCATTTTTTTTGTTTTATGTTTTATAATAGTTTATTGATTTTACGATTTCCCCGTAGAGCGGAGCAACCAGCGAAAAAACAGACACTACAAACACTTGCCGGACAACTTGACCCATGCCCGGGAAAATACTATGATAGGTTAATTTTTTTCGCAGGTTATAAGAAAGAGAAGCCAATGGCAAATCCTTTAGACACCAAAGAAGAACTTTTTCGTCAACTTCGTGACTTTATTGACAGAATGCCCAGTCTGTCAACCACGGTAACGAAGGTGATGGAGGTATGCAACCAGCCAAACACCTCCCCCAACGACCTCAATCGTGTCATTGCCCTTGACCCTGTGCTCACTGGCCATGTCTTAAAGCTTATCAACTCCGCCTACTACTCACTGCCCAATCAGGTTACCTCGCTGACCAGGGCCATCATCATGCTGGGACTGAACACGGTCAAAAACCTGGCACTCAGCACTGCCGTGCTAGGCACCATCGGCAAGGAAAAATCCCAGTGTTTCTCCATGGACACCTTCTGGATCCACTCAATCTGCGTCGGGGTTACGGCCAAGGCCCTGGCAGCTGAGAAAAAAGTGGCGGTGACCCTGCGCGAGGAATACTTTGTCACCGGCCTGCTGCATGATCTCGGCAAGATCCCGCTGTCCAACTGTTTTCCGGAGCAGTACCAGCAGGCCCTTGACCTTGCCGACCTGCAACGCTGCAGCCTGCTGCGGGCGGAAAAAATGATCTTTGGTTTTGACCACCGCTTGACCGGTAAAATGATCGGCGAAAAATGGCAGCTCAACCCCGCCATGATCGCCTGCCTCACCCACCACCATAATCCGGAGACCGTAACGGAAGAGAAACGAGGTCTGGTTTCGACTATAGCCCTGGCCAATCTTTTCGCCAATATCTATTCCATAGGTTCGGCCGGAGATATCCACCAGGAAGTACCGGTGGTTGATCAGATCATCACCACGTCAGGCATGGAATGGTCCCGGGTTGCCGCTCTGCTTGGAATTGTTCAGGAAGAAATAAAAAAAGCCCAGGTTTTTCTGCAAATCGCCAAGGAGTGACTCATGAAAATAAAATTCTGGGGCGTACGCGGCTCCATTCCCTGCCCCGGACCGCTCACCATGAAGTATGGCGGCAATACCCCCTGCCTGGAGGTCCGGTTTCCCGATATCAACCGGCTGATTATCATTGACGCCGGCTCCGGCATCCGCGAACTCGGCAATTTCATGATGCAACACGACCTGCCCAAGGGACCTATTCAAACCGAAATCTTTCTGTCCCACACCCACTGGGATCACATCATGGGATTTCCATTTTTCACCCCCATCTATATTCCCGGCAGCAAGCTGAAGGTCTACGGACCGGTTTCCTACGAACAGGACACCCTGGAAAAAATTGTCGGCGGCCAGCTCACCTACCGGTATTTTCCGATAAGAGGGGAAGAACTCGGCGCCTCAATCACCTACATCGACCTCAAAGAGGGGGAATTCGACCTGGGCGACGGCATCCGTCTCACCACAAAATATCTCAATCATCCCATCCTCTGCCTGGGATACCGTTTCGAATACCAGGGCAAAGTCCTGTGCACCGCTTACGACACCGAACCCTTCCGCAACCTGTTTATCACCGATCCTGCCCACCCCTCCTATGACGAGGCCATGGCCCGGGAGGGCGAGCTGGTGGCCCGGGAACAGAATGAGGTACTGGAGAAATTCATTGCCGGCGCCGACCTGCTCATCCACGACTGCCAATACACCAAGGCCGAATATGAAACAGGCAAGGCCGGCTGGGGGCATTCCTATTTTGAATATGTCTGCCCCATGGCCATCCGCAACAAGGTCAAATCCCTGGCCCTGTTTCACCATGAACCCATGCGCACCGATAAACACATAGACGAATTGACAAAAATCCATTGCCAGAGCAACCACAATGGAGCCACGGAAATCTTCTTTGCCAGAGAGGGTATGGAAGTTACCCTCTAAAACACAACACATTGCCTGCTCACGCGGCACAACCATAACCACCGGCCATGGATTTTCTGCCAGGAAAACCAGGCCCCAGCAACTGCCCGCGATGAATCGAAAGATATTGAACAGGAGATACTGAGTCTCTGCGGCGACCGTCTGCAAAAAAAATTCGGCTTCGATGCCTTGCGGAACATCCAGGTGCTCACCCCCATGCGCCTGGACATCATCGGCTGCGACAATCTCAACCGAACCCTGGAGCAGACCATAAACCGCCAGTCTGCCGAGCAAACAGCGCCAATTTTCCCCTTACCCTTGCCCCTTTCGTCTCCCGCTTTCTACCACCGGTGAATCAGCACTCACAATTACAGACGTAGCGGAAAGGACTCTGCTTCAACTGTGCACCAGATCAACCTAAACCTGCAAATTGCCGATCTTGCCATGCCTCTGGGATTGGTCAGGTACGGCCGGGGCTACTCCCCGGATATTAATGACGGCATCAGCGGATTTATCTGCGAAAGAGACAAAGAAGAGGCAATCCACATAAAGATTTGCCGAATATGCTGAAAAAACTGCAACAGGAGGCCGGGATTCTAATCGATATTCAGATTTAATGAGGAGGGCCAAACATTTTTTTTCATTGAAAATTGAAAATAAATGTGATAACCATCGGACTTATAATATGAATGGTCATTCATCTTTTAGGTATGTTTACTGAAATACGGTATCGGAATGGAAAACAAACTAGAAAAATTGCTGCACGGAAAAAAAGTTGAAATCTTGGAGAAATGGGAAGACACCATTTTAAGCAGCTTCTCTCCTGATGCATATCATATCTTTAAAAAACAGAAGGACCCGTT
Source organism: Pseudomonadota bacterium (assembly GCA_018897105.1). Taxonomy (GTDB): domain Bacteria; phylum Desulfobacterota; class Desulfobulbia; order Desulfobulbales; family SURF-16; genus SURF-16. Next base: position 12,097 of record JAHILF010000151.1, on the reverse strand, counting down.
TGCCAATCCCATAGGTCACAAAGTCAGAACCGGGCTTGCCGAACTTTATGATGTCCTTTGCGAACCAAGCAACAAAGAGATTCTCACCCCGGACCTCACGCAGCTCATCAAAATGAGGGCGGTTCAGCAGGTTTCAGCGGCAGATGCGGTTTCTTTCATTTTCAAACTGAAAGGGATTGTGCGAAAGGAGCTCCTGAAAAAAGGAATGGCCGAATTATATATTGAATGGCTGGCATTTGACGCCAGGATTGATGCCGCTGCGCTTGTCATATTTGACATGTTCATGGCCAGCAAGGAACAGGTCTACCAGGTGCGAGTAAATGAATTCCAGCATGGAAGACATATGATTACCGGGTCCATCTGCCCCTCTGCTCTTGTGCGCAGGAACAACCAGGAAGCAATTGCGGCAGAGGCCGGGGATGCCCCTGATGGTCAAAATGTGCCGGTTATAAATGATACCTGCGGAGTGAAACCGCAGGTGTTGCAGTTTTAGTGGCCCCGCTAGCTCCTTGCCCTAACCAGGCATGCGCTACGGGAACTTTATACACACTTAATTGAGGCGAGGTAACGGTAAATGAGAGTCCTGTATCCCTTCATTGCAGTCTTAGCACTGATCGTGGTTGCCTTCTTGGGAGGGAAGGTAACAGGTCTGCAGTATCTGTTGGGGGTGGTGCTACCCTACCTGGCGTTCGGTGTGTTTATCGTGGGGTTTGTCAGTCGTGTGCTAAACTGGGCAAAATCTCCGGTACCATTCCGAATTCCAACCACCTGCGGGCAGGAAAAATCACTGCCCTGGATCAAGCCGGACAGACTTGACTGTCCATCCAACAAGCTGGAAGTCTTGGGCAGAATGATTCTGGAAATCTTCCTTTTCCGATCACTCTTCAGAAACACCAAAGCAGAAATTCATGACGGTCCGAAACTGGTCTATGGGTCCAGTAAATACCTCTGGCTCTTTGCTTTGCTGTTTCACTACTCATTTCTTGTTATCGTTCTCCGTCACCTGCGGCTTTTCACTGCGCCAATCCCATTTTTTGTTCCGCTGATTGAATTCGCGGATGGCATGCTGCAGATCGGTGCTCCCCGCTTGTACCTGACCGACAGCATCTTTCTGGCGGCCATTGCTTTCCTTTTCCTGAGACGGCTGATATCGCGCCTGGTTCGCTACATATCACTGCCGGCTGACTACTTTCCCCTCATTCTGATCTTTGCCATCGGCGTCACCGGTCTGCTCATGCGCTACGTCTACCGGGTGGATATCGCGGCGGTAAAACAGCTTACGGCCGGTCTGGCAGCCTTTTCACCTACTCTGCCGGCGGGAATTCATTCCATTTTCTTCGTCCATGTCACCCTGGTGTGCACATTGATGGTTTACTTCCCATTCAGCAAACTGATGCATATGGGCGGGGTTTTCCTCAGTCCCACACGTAACATGTCAAATAACAATCGTGCGGTCAGACATATTAACCCATGGAACGATCCGGCAATCAAGCCCCATTCATATGCGGCTTATGAAGATGAATTCAGGGAATTCATGAAAGATGCCGGTATCCCAGTTGAAAAGGAATAAATAAAATGGCGATTCCAAAAGCAGCTCAATTAGGTGTAAGCGTAGTAAGGGAGCCATCCCTGATGACCGGATCCATCCCCAAGAAGGACTGGATGGATGTTCCGGCTATATTCAAGGAGGGCAACTTCTGTTATCCTGCCAAAAAATCCATGGTGGAATACCACAAGTTTCCTAATCCCCGGGAATGGAGCCCCGACCAGGAGGACTGGAAACTGCCGGATGGCTGGGAGGATATCATCTTAAATGGCTTGAAAGAGCGGCTGGATAAATTCCGCTCTTTGAAAATTTTCATGGACATCTGTGTCAGGTGTGGCGCCTGCGCGGATAAGTGCCACTTTTTCCTGGGCACGGGCGATCCGAAGAACATGCCGGTGCTCCGGGCGGAACTGCTCCGCTCCGTTTACCGCAATGATTTCACCACCGCCGGTAAACTGCTGGGCAAGCTGGCAGGCGGCCGTCCCATGACCGTCGGTGTGCTGAAAGAATGGTTCATGTACTCCTATCAGTGCACGGAATGCCGCCGCTGCTCCGTCTTCTGCCCCTACGGCATTGACACCGCGGAAATCACCATGATGATGCGCGAACTGCTGCATCTGGTCGGCGTGGGCACCAACTGGATCCTGGAACCGGCGGCAAACTCCAACCGCACCGGTAACCACATGGGTCTGCAGCCCCATACTTTAAAGGAAAACGTCGAATACCTCTGCGATGACATCGAGACGATTACCGGCATCAGAATTACCCCCACCTGGAACCGCAAGGGTGCCGAGATTCTCTTCATTACCCCCTCTGCCGACGTCTTTGCCGAACCGGGCATTTACACCGCCATGGGTTATCTGCTGCTCTTTGAGCATATCGGTCTGGATTATACCTGGTCGACCTACTCATCCGAGGGCGGCAACTTCGGTCTCTTCACCAACAACGAGATGATGAAGAAACTGAACGCCAAGATGTACGCCGAGTCCAAGAGGCTCGGGGTTAAATGGATCCTGGGAGGGGAATGCGGCCACATGTGGCGTGTTCTGCACCAGTATATGGACACCATGAACGGTCCTGCCGATCACCTTGAGGTGCCCAAATCACCGATCACCGGCACCGTCTTTGAAAATGCGGCCTCAACCAAGATGGTGCATATCAGCGAATTCACGGCTGACCTGATCAAAAACAACAAACTGAAACTCGACCCGATGCGCAACGCCCATCGCATCCCGACCTACCATGACTCCTGCAACCCGGCTCGGGCCATGGGTCTGCTGGATGAGCCCCGCTATATCCTCGATCATGTGGTGCCCAAGTGGTACGAGATGCCGGAAAACACCATCCGTGAGAAGACCTTCTGCTGCGGCAGCGGCACCGGCCTCAACACCGGTGAGATCATGGAGCTCAGGATGCGTTCCGGTTTGCCCAGGGCCAATGCGGTAAAACATGTAGTAGACAAATTCAACGTCAACATGCTCAGCTGCGTCTGCGCCATTGACCGTGCAACACTTTCAGCTCTGATGGAATACTGGAACCCGACTGTCGGCGTATGCGGACTTTCGGAAATGGTCGGCAATGCCCTCATTATGGACGGCGAAAAAGAGAGGGAAACGGGACTCCGTTTTGAACCTCTTGAAGGAATGGAGGGATAATTATATGTACAACAAAGGAACAATTATTCCCGGCCTGATTATTTTCGTCGGCCTGATGCTATTTGCCGTTCTTTGGGACGGCGGGGGAAAGGTTGAGGCGCCCAAACCGGAAAAACCGGTTGGGTACAAGGAATGTGTGAAACCCCTTCAGTATATGAAAGAGTCACACATGGAACTCCTGAACGTCTGGCGTGATGAAGTCCTTCGTGAAGGGAAAAGAGAACCAATAGAAGTCGGCGGCGTAATGTACGAAAAAAGTTTGCAGAACGGCTGTATGCACTGTCACACCAGCAAGAAGAAATTCTGTGACACGTGTCACGAGTATGCTTCTGTATATCCATACTGTTGGGACTGCCATGTCGCACCCCAGGAAGATGTGGCATTGAAGGAGGCGAGATAATGGATAGTTCAAGAAGAAAATTCCTTAAGATTGCCGGCATATCAGCTGTTGCCGGAATAGGAGCGCCTTCTGCCCTGAATATGCTGATGAAAAATGAGGTACGGGCATCATCAGAGGGTGGCGGTCATGGCGCTCAAACCGATGCTCATGGCGGCGAAGGCGCCCACGGAGCAGCCCCTGCCCCTGCCGGCAAACGCTACGGCATGGTGATTGACGCGGTGAAATTCCACGACAATAACGGGTTGGCGGAAAAATGCATCGAAGCCTGCCACTCATATTTCAATGTGCCGGATTTCGGCAACAAGAAGGATGAGATCAAATGGCTGTGGCAGATGCCATTTGCCAATACCTTTCCCGGTGACGAAAGCCACTACAAGAAGGATGACCGGACCCACTCGATGCAGTTCATGGTGCTCTGCAACCACTGCGATAATCCGCCCTGCGTAAGGGCCTGTCCCACCAAGGCCACTTTCAAGAACGCGGACGGCATTGTCATGATGGACTTTCACCGCTGCATCGGCTGCCGCTTCTGTATGGCTGCCTGCCCTTACGGCGCCAGGAGTTTCAACTGGCGTGACCCCCGCGGTTCCAAAGACGGTGTGCCATTTATTAAAAAAATCAACCACGAATTTCCCACCAGAATGCGGGGTGTTGTTGAAAAATGCAGCTTCTGTGATTTGCGCGTGAAAAGGGGTCTGCAGCCGCTCTGTGTGGAAGCAACAGCTGGCACTGGTGCCATGGTCTTTGGTGACCTGAATGACCCGAATTCTGAAGTTTCACAGGTATTGAGGGCAAGGTTCACCATTCAACGTAAACCCTCTTTGGGCACCATGCCCTCAGTATTTTATATAATCTAAGGTGATCAATTATGTTAGAAAAATCGCTCAAAGGTAACTTAGGATACTGGGCATGGGTACTGTTCCTGCTCGGTATCATCGGGGTGGGCGTCATCTGTTATATAGTCCAGTATAACTACGGACTTGGCGCCACGGGCATGAGCCGCGACGTGACATGGGGAATATACATTTCCCAGTTTACCTTTCTGGTCGGTGTCGCTGCCGGTGGTTTGATGCTTGTTCTGCCCTATTATCTCCACCATTACAAGGACTTCGCCCGGATCACCATCCTGGGTGAATTCATGGCCATCGCCGCAGTTGCCATGTGTATGCTGTTCATCATGGCAGACCTTGGCCAGCCGATGCGTGCTTTAAATGTAGTCTTGCATCCCACACCAAACTCCATGCTGTTCTACGATATGATCGTCCTAAGCGGCTATCTGTTCCTCAATGTGGTTTGCGGCTGGGTTGTTCTGCACTCTGAGTACCAGGGAATCAAATATCCCAGCTGGGTCAAGCCTTTTATTTATATCTCCATCCCCTGGGCTGTTAGTATCCATACTGTAACAGCTTATCTGTACTGCGGTCTGCCGGGTCGTCACTTCTGGCTCACCGCCATTCTGGCCCCCCGCTTTCTCGCCTCCGCTTTTGCCGCCGGACCCTGTCTGCTGATGGTAATCGCTCTCATCATGAAACGGACCACCAAATTTGACATCGGCCGGGTGGCCCAGGACAAACTGGTAACCATTATCGGTTATGCAGCTCTGCTCAACTTTTTCTTCCTGGGCTGTGAGATATTTGTCGCCTACTACAGCCAAATCCCGGGTCATATGCATACCCTGGATTACCTTTACTTTGGTCTGGCCGATCACGCCACAGGCGAGGTATACAACAACCTGGTGCCGTTCATGCGCGCCTCGGTTATCATGGGCTTTGCCGGCATCGGCCTGATTTTTGTGTCACGCTACTTGAAGTCCGACCCCCTGCTGGCCCTGTCCTGTATCCTGATCTTTGTTTCTTTCTGGATTGACAAGGGTCTTGGTTTGGTCCTCGGCGGGTTTGTACCGAACGGACTTGAGCAGATCACCGAGTACGTCCCGACATTTGTAGAAATAGGCATTACCGCAGGTATCTGGGCAACCGGTTTCTTTATTATTACCGTGCTGTATAAGATAGCAATCTCCGTAAAACTGGAGAATGAAAGAACAGCATAGTTGCCTTTTTTCATAGATGTAAAAAAAGAGCAGATCCTACGGGATCTGCTCTTTTTTTTTGTGTGGAGGCAATCCTTTGCCCATTGAATTATCAGCAGATTTTCATCATAATGAAAAAATAAGTTGACATTCCTCATACTATTGATAATTATTATCAGAAATTAACCGCTAATAAATACATTCAATGAGGTGTTGCGATGGGTTGTAAATGCTCCTGTAAAAGTGAAATCACAGATGACCAGAAAAAAATTCTGACAGCCATAGCCGGCCTGGGAACCCCCTGTGGTTGCAAAGATATAGCCACAGTAACCGGTATCGACGGTAAATCAGTGGGCAGTCACTTAAAAACCTTAAAGACAAATGGCTATGTCGGCAGCCCGGCGAGATGCAAATATGAAATAACCGCTGAGGGAAAAGCCGTTCTTTAAATGGTGCCCGTTTTGTCATAGAGGGTCTTCCCGGCGGCATCACCAAAAGGAGCAGCGAGCAGCATGCCGAAGTTGACGATGCGTACTATTGCGAAATCTGCAACAAGTATATGAATGTCAAGGCAGGGGAAGAACTTCCCCTTTGCTGCGGCAAAATTATGGTATGCCTGGATTAAGATAACAATGAAAAATGGAGGACAAGATGGCCAAAGCGAAATATGAATGCCCATGCGGTTATGTGTATGACCCGGAGGAAGGGGATATGGAACACGGGATCGAACCCGACACAGCTTTCGAAGACCTGCCTGATAACTGGGTATGCCCCAAGTGCGGCGCGGAAAAAGAGTACTTTAACAAGATGTAAGCTGCAATGGGGCACCCAATCTGATTAAGAGCGCAGGTTGCTCTGATATTCTGGTCGGCACCACCGAGACCAGCAGAAAGTCTCTTTTCATTCCTCTCTCTCAGCAAAGCACGGAGTCTTTTCTGTTCCGTGCCTTCTTCTCATGACAAACAGCTGCTCGCTCTCCTGCCTGAATAAGCCAGCCCTATCCGGCCCGGCTTTCCTCTTGACAATATGTGCCCCGCATTATAATCAGTCATTATGTTCATTGGACCATTCTCCTGAAATTTTACAGTTAACCCAACGGCGCATATTGACGGCATATGGAATATAAAAATATTCTTGATCTGATCGGTAACACGAAAATCGTGCCGATCAACCGGTTGAACCCCCATAAAAACATCACCATCTACGCCAAACTCGAGGCAGGTAATCCGGGCGGCTCTGTCAAGGATCGTGTTGCCCTGTCAATGATCGAGACAGCGGAAAAAACCGGGGAACTGACCCCTGACAAAATAGTGCTGGAGGCGACCAGCGGCAACACCGGCATCGGCCTTTCCATGGTCTGCGCGGTAAAAGGATACCGTTGCCAGCTGATCATGCCTGAATCCGCCAGCATTGAACGCCGCAAGATCATGGAGGCGTACGGGGCGGAAATCCTCTTGACACCGGGCAAAAGGGGCACGGACGGGGCCATTGAAAAAGCCTATGCCATGGCCCGTGAACATCCGGACAAGTATTTTCTCGCCGATCAGTTTAATAATGATGCCAACTGGTTGGCCCATGTCAGAACAACCGGGCCGGAAATCTGGGAGCAGACCGGCGGCAGTGTAACCGATGTGGTGGCTACCTTGGGCACGTCAGGTACGGTGATGGGCCTGTGCCACTATTTCGCCGCCAACCATCCTGAAGTACGGGTAACGGCGGTGGAGCCCTTTCTCGGCCATAAAATCCAGGGGCTCAAGAACATGAAAGAGTCCTATAAGCCGGGAATTTTCAACAAAAGCAAACCCTACCAGATCATCAATATCCCGGACGAAGAGGCCTTTCGCCACGCCAGGATGCTGGCCAGAAAGGAAGGAATTTTTGCCGGCATGAGTTCCGGCGCAGCCCTTTATGCCGCCCTGACGGTGGCGGAACAACTCGAAGAGGGCGTAATTGTCGTCATCCTGCCGGACAGCGGCGACAAATATCTGAGCACGGAGCTGTTCACCCGCAAAAAAGAAAAAAAGACACGAACAACCGGCTTGCGATTTTTCAACTCACTGAACCGTAAAAAGGAAATTTTTCAGCCCCTTTCACCCAACAGAGTGACCTTTTACGCCTGCGGCCCCACCGCCTATGAGCAGACCAACCTGGCCCACTGCCGACGATTCATCGTGGCGGATCTTATCCACCGACTCCTGCTCAACAAGGGCTACAATGTCCACTTTTACATGAATTTCACCGACCTTGATGACAACACCATCACCGGCGCAGCCAAGGCGGGCCAACCGCTGAAGGAATTCACCGAATACTATATCAGCGAGTACATGAAGGAAATCGAGGCCCTGGGGGTAAAAAAGGCCACCGGCTATCCCCGCGCCTCGGACCATGTTGATGAGATGATCAACATTGCCCATGAGCTGGTCCATAAAGGGTGCGCCTATGAGCAGCACGGCTCGGTCTATTTTGACATCAGCAAATTCAAGAATTACGGCAGGCTTTCCAGGGTGCCGCTGGACAAAATCCAGGTGGGAAAGACCGTTGACCTGGATAATTACGATAAAAACAACCCGCTGGATTTCACCCTGATGAAACGGTCAACGCTGGCCGAGCTGAAAAGCGGTATTTTCTTTCAGACCGACCGGGGCAACATGCGGCCGGGCTGGCACATTGAATGCGCCGCCATGACCCTGCATTATCTGGGCGACACCATGGATATCCACACCAGCGGCCGCGATCTCATCTTCCCGCACCATGAAAATGAAAACGCCATAGCCGAAAGCCTGACCGGCAAACCCCTGGCACGGTTCTGGATACACAGCGAACTGCTGCTGGTGGACGGCAAAAAAATGAGCCTGGACAACAACAATGTCATCACCCTGCGGCAGCTGGTCGAACAGGGCTATAGTCCCCGGGAAATACGTTTTTTCATGATCCGCAACCATTACCGCAAACCCATCAACTTTTCCTACAAGAAAATCGATGCGGCCAGGGCAAGCCTGAGACGGCTTGATGAATTTACTCGCAAAATCCAGTGCCTGCCGCCGGACCTGCCCCATCCAAAAGTGGCAGCCTATGTCACCGAAATGGAAGAGAGCTTCCAGGCCGCCATGGATGACGACATGAACGTGTCCAAGGCCTTTGGCAGCCTGTTCGATTTCATCAAAAAGGTGAACCCCATCATCAATGACGGGCAGCTGGACCGTGATCAGAAACAGTACATCAAGGAAACCTTGGAAAGAATCGACTCGGTTTTCCATGTCCTGAAACTTGAGGAGTGTCCGCTGGCGCCTGAGATCGATAAGCTGATCCAGGAGCGGGAAAAGGCGCGGAAAGAAAAGGACTGGGCCAAGGCGGACGATGTGCGAATCAAGCTGGCAGAACAGGGCATCACCGTGATCGACACGGCAAAAGGACCGATGTGGAAAGAAAACGAGAAAAACTGATACCGCAAGTCATCGTTTTTTGATGGGACAGACCCAGGAAAGAGGCTGGAGAATACGCTCCTTGAGAATCTGCTGGTCATAGGCTGCCACCAGATCCGATTTTTTCAGATATCCCACCACCCTGCGCGGGGCACCTTTCGCCACCACCGGCAGAAAGGAAAATTCATTGCCGGCAAAAAGATGAAAGGCCGTTTCCAGATCCTCATCCTCCGTCACGGTCACCACCTCCTTCTGCATCAGGGCCGCAGCCTGGGTCGCATCGGAAAACTGCTCCGGGTGGGTCAGCCTGTGACGCATATCACGCAGGGTAAGCACGCCGGCCAGTTCCTGGTAGCGATCCACCACCACAAAATGGGGAAAGCTGCTCTGCTCCATCAATTCGCCGATGCGGCACAGCGGGGTATCCACCGTTAACAGCTGCAGCTCCCGGCACATGTAATTTTTCACCACCATACTGCGCAGCCGGTTGACATCATGGCCGCGGACAATATTAATACCCCGGCGCAGCAGATTGGTCTCATACACCGAATAGCCGTGTAGAATCTTGACCACCAGCAGGCTGGGAATACAGGCCACCATCAGCGGCAGGATGACCTCGTAGTTATAGGTCAGCTCGAAAATGGTCATGATGGCCGTAATCGGCGCAAGGGTTGTGCCGCTCACCATGGCACCCATGCCGATCAGGCTGAAGTAGGCGGTGGAATTGCTCAGCGCCGGCCAGATGAACTGGGCGATATGGCCGAAAACCGCGCCGGTCATGGCGCCGATAAAAAGCGACGGGGCAAAGATGCCGCCGCTCATGCCGCTGCCGATGGAAAAACCGGTGGCCAGAATTTTCACCAGCACCAGCGCCGCAGCCAAGGCAAGGGGGATATTGTTGCCCAGCGCCTCATTGATCGTCACATAGCCCAATCCCAGCACTTGCGGCCACACCAGGCCGAGGCAGCCCACCACCAGGCCGCCCAGAGCCGGCGTCAGCCAGATGGGCACATTGTATCGCTCATACAGACGAGGCAGCCCGAAGACCACCGCCATGAGCACCAGGCTGAAAAAGCCGCAGGTCAGGCCCATGGCGAGATAAAGCAGCAGTTCCGCCGGCTGCTGCATGACAAAAGGGGGTATATGAAAAACGGCAGCACCCTGCCAGCAGTAGCGGGACACCAGGGTGCCCGTCACCGCGGCGATAACGATATTGCTTAAGTAAGCGGCCTCCAGCTCCAGCAGCAGAATCTCCACCGCAAAAGGGTGCCGGCCATGGGGGCCTGAAAGGTGGCGGCAATGCCGGCCGCAGCACCGCAGGCCACTGCCATGCGCCGCTTGTCACGGTCAAGCTTGAGCAGCTGTACGATGGTTGAGCCGATGGAGGCGCCGATCTGCACAATGGGACCCTCCCGGCCCCCTGATTTCCGGAGCCCAGAAGGCAATGACCGGACCGATGGCCAGACCTCCCAGAGCGGGCAGCAACAAACGCCACAGCCAGTGCGGTTCGCCTCCGGCGTCGCAGCAAAAATTACCGGCCATCTGCAGCAGGGAGAAAAGAGTATGAATGAGCCAGCGCAGGAAGACGGCCCCGAGTCCGGCCAGGGCGCCGATAAGCACCGCAATGAGCAGGGGATAAAAGATATCGGCCAAACGTCTGCGCGGCTTCATGGTCAGAGCACCGGCCAGGACGCCTTGACCACCGGCAGCTCCTGCCAACTGGTGGTGTAGGCCGGGGATTTTTGCAGCTGCCTGTTTTTCCAGGGCTTGTCAAAGCCAGCCGCGCCGTGCTGGATGGTGCAGCGGCCCCACTTGCCGTTTATCTGGTCCAAGGCCGCCATGAGCGCGCTGCCTTTCCGGTCCCGCGGGCTGAAAAGATTGAACTGGTAAAAGGATTCCGGCACCAGGCCGAAGAGCATCACCCCGGCCTTCTGGTAACGCAGACCTGGCCTGTACAGGTCGGCCAGGGCGGGCAGGGCATGGCGAATCAAAACGGTGCTGCTGGCCGTTGGTTCAGGCAAGGTGATAACCTTGCGGCCGCTGTAATGGACAGCTGTTTTGCTGAAGCGGTTGGTGGCAAGAGAGATCTCCAGGCTGTTGGCCAGGGCGTGCTGGCCGCGCAGCTGCACCGCGGCCTGCTCGATATAGGTGGCCAGGGCCTCGTTAAGTTCGGCCAGGGACTCCACCTGGTAGCCGAAGGATTTCGAACTGGCAATGGATTTCCGGCTGAGCGGACAGTTTTCCAGGCCGAGGCAGGAGATACCCCGCAGCTCCATAGCGGTGCGCAGGCCGGTGATGTTCAGATTTTTACGCAGCCAGCCATCATCGCCGTTTTTCAGATCCAGGGCGGTGGCTATGCCGCAAAGCGCAAGCCTCTGCGCCAAGCGGCGGCCAATGCCCCACACCTCGGCCACCGCCACGCGGCCGAGAATGACATCAACATCAGCGGTGGTGATATCAAATACCCCCTGCAGCGACTCATTCTTTTTGGCCAGGTGGCCGGCAACCTTGGCCAGGGTCTTGGTCGGCCCGATGCCGATGGAAACCGGGATGCCGGTGCAGCGCCGTAGGGTCTGGCGAAGCTCTCTGCCATAGTCGGTGAGCGATCTGTCGGCGATGCCCGACAGATGGAGAAAGGCCTCATCAATGGAATAAACCTCCACCTCCGGCTCAAGCCGCCTGAGCAGCGACATCACCCGGTTGGAGATATCGCCGTACAGGGCGTAATTGGAGGAAAAAACCTTCACCCCCTGGGCAGCGAGCAGTTTAGCGCATTTGAAATAAGGGGTGCCCATGGCAATGCCCAGCGCCTTGGCCTCGTTCGAGCGGGCAATAATGCAGCCGTCATTGTTGGACAGCACCACAACAGGTAAGCCGATGAGCTGCGGATTAAAGAGCCGCTCGCAGGAGGGTCGGGTAGCCGGGCACGGTTGCCCGCGCCCAGCCCCCTAAGAACCGTGCATGCGTCTTTCGGCGCACACGGCTCAAGCCTCTCAAAGGCATCTTTCGACACCCGGTTACACAACCGCGTTTTTGGCGTAATAC
>JAHILF010000150.1 GCA_018897105.1 Pseudomonadota bacterium | reverse complement strand
TCCTGGAGAAAATCCCTGTTATGCTAATTCCTGCGTGTAACCCCTCCATCTGGAGGGGAATTGAGAAAAGATAGAGAAGGATTGCTTTTGGCAAGTTCAATGTCTTTCCAAAACACAAATGTTGAGCTTCTTCCTGTTATGCCCCCAAATTTGGAACAGATTAGCGGAGTCCAAAAAAGTAAAATGCAATCTACGTCTTAGCCTGCTATTTTTCCCGAATTCTGTGATGACCCCTAATATGACACAGTAGGCCAATTGACAAAATCATATTTAATCATTATGATTAAAATTAAATCATGCGCCGCAAAGAAATAAATTCCAGATGATTCCGTTGAATGTCAAACATTTCACTCGAATTTTCATGGTGAGGTTCTTTCTTCGATCAAACTGATCGATTAGTTCTTGGCGAGTCGAAGAACAAACCGAAAAAATTCATCTCAGAGGGAGTAATCACTATGGCTCGGACAGAAACCAAGGTATTGACAGCGCACGTTCCCCTGCCGCTTGCCGAGAAGGTCGATCAACTGGCCACTCGGCTTGAGCGGTCTCGCGGATGGATAATCAAGCAAGCATTGTCAGCCTGGATTAGTCAAGAAGAAGAGCGAAGTCGGCTGACACGTGAGGCGATTGCTGACGTAGACGCAGGTCATATCATCGACCATCAGGCGGTGCAGGAGTGGGCCAATAGCCTCAGCACTGATAAACCACTGCCGGTGCCACGCTGATGGAATTGAAGTGGACCAACAAGGCATTATCCGATTTGGTTCGACTATATGAATTTTTAGAGCCCGTGAACCAGTCTGCTGCTGCACGTGTTGTGCAGTCGCTGACTGATGCGCCGACCATATTATTGTCTAATCCTCGTATTGGAGAACAGCTGTTTGAGTTCAATCCTCGTGAAATACGACGTATTCTCGTGGGAAAATACGAATTGCGCTATGAGATTCAAGAATCCACAATCTATGTGCTGCGGTTATGGCACACGCATGAGGATCGGTGATTAATCCATCATTATAAGCCTTAGCGTGCTATTTTTTCCGAATTCTGCGTTCTCCCCTTTTAAGGCTTTTTTCAATAGAGATTTGTCATGGTAAGGAAAATGCCTAACAACGATTCAGCAAGTTGATATTCTTCCTGATTTTGCTACGAAACCGAGCCATAGGAATAAGAGGGACATCACCCGAAAATACGTATGACCCCATTTACCAGGAAGTCTTCGCTGCAAGATATCAGCTTGTCTGCCAAAGACAGGATATGGGAACGGCATACAGATTGCTCCCAAATGGCACAACTGCCCCACCGTCATATAACACTACACCGGCGGCGAACCTTTCCTGAACGGCATCCTGAAGTTTGCGCAGTCCTTTGAAATCATCACTCGTTACCGTTGCAGCGGCCTTCACTTCAACGCCGGCCACACGGCCGCAGGATTCCAGAACTACATCTATTTCAACCTTGTCCTTATCACGGAAATGGCTGAAAATTATCGTCTCCTCCTGCCAGCTAGCATGCCGTCGCAACTCTTGATAGATGAAAGTCTCCAGAAGCCGGCCGAAGACAGCACGATCCTTCCACAGCATTTCCGCATCCAGGCCAAGCAGCGTACAGGCCAGTCCGGTATCACCCAGATGCAGTTTGGGTGTCTTGATGAGACGTTTCATCCGATTGCTGTGCCAGGGGGGCAGTTCTTCCAGCAAAAAGATCCGCGACAGCAGCGTCATATATTCACGAATAGTGGGACGGCTCATCTGAAAAGGAGCAGCGAGTTCGGATGTATTCATCAGACACGCCGTCTGCCCGGCGGCCAGAGCCAACAGACGCGGCAAGGCCTCCAGGGTGCTGATACGCGCCAGGTCACGGATATCGCGCTGAATCAACGTGTCGGCATAATCCCGATACCATGCCATCCGCCGTCGTGGTGTGGCACGCACAAGTGCGGACGGATAGCCTCCGGCCACCACCCGCTCGGCCAGCACCATGCCCAGTCGCTGTCCGGATGGTCCTGCCCGGAAAGAGGCTTTGAACAGCTTTGACAGGAAACTGGGATCTTCACCGGCAAGTTCTGCTTGAGACAAAGGATGTAGCCGCAGGATTTCCATACGGCCGGCCAGCGAATCGGCCAGCTTGGGCACCAGCAGCACATTTGCGGAGCCCGTCAGGATGAACCGGCCGGGGCTCCGCCGACTATCCACCTCCGACTTCAAAGAGGTGAACAACTCCGGTGCCCGCTGTACTTCGTCAAGCACTGCTCGCTCTGGGAGATCTGCCACATAACCGACCGGATCCGCCTGCGCTGCCGCCCGCTGCACATCGTCATCAAAAGTGAAATAAACAAACTTCCCTTCATCCCCGATCAGTCGAGCCAAGGTCGTCTTTCCGCACTGCCGCGGCCCATGAATCAAGACCACAGGCGTATCAGCCAATGCTTCCACAACACGATCCCGGAGATAGCGGGGATATAACTTATCGTTTTTCATAACGGCTGATCGTAATAATAATTTCGTCCAATTGCAAGTTTTATCTCATCGTATTGAAAATTACATGTCGTCCATTTGAAAAAATCAGAGCAGAAAAAGGCCAAAATCATTTTCATAGTTCAAAAAATTTCTTGATCGAAATCATCAAGGATAACGTCAAGTCTGTTTTCACCACAGAGCACACAGAGATCACAGAGAAAATATTTTTATTTTCAGCAAGTTATCTCTGTGGGCTTTGTGCTCTCTGTGGTAATTTTCAATTTTTACGCGAATTCATCAATGTTAAAGGGTAGACCAAGTGGCCAAGTTAAGACTATCCTGATTTCCATGGCCTCCCCCCATCATCGCCCCGGCCATTTCCATATCCCCGATTAAAGTCTGCTCAGCTCGGTATGCGATAGTAGTTCACTCGGGACAGGGGTAAACTGTGGGTTGTCGCCTACGATGTCACCGCCGAAGAGGTAACTGTCTGGCAACCCGGCAAACATGAAGACGTCATTGTGGGAGAAAATTTCCCCCAGATTCAGCTTGCGGGTCGCATCCAGAACAATTTCTCCGAGTTTTCGCTCGTTGGCCGGGAAAAGTTGCGGTGTGGAAATCTCGGCAAGGTGAATGATTCTGAAGCAATCAGGTGGATTGAAACACTTTATGGATAATAGAGAAAAAGGGGAGGAGGAATTAGCGGGGCCTCCTCTGAAACATGGAAGATGTGGCTTGGCGCACTCCTTTACAATTTTTAATCACTTGAGAGCCTTGATCTTATTGATGTCCTGGGACCTGCCGAGCATGAGCAGCAGATCACTGCTTTTCACCACAAAATTCGCCGGCGGGGCAAGTATCATATTTTCAGGCGCCAGTTCCTTGATGGCGATGATCTGGACGTTATACCTGGCCCGCAGATTCAATTCCACCAGGCTTTTACCGAGGAATTCCTTGGGAGGGACGACCTGCACCAGATCGAAATCCTTGGCCAGGGGAATGAAATCGAGCACGTTAGGGGTGGATAGCCCCCGGGCCACCCGCCGGGCCATGTCCCGCTCGGGGTGGATGATCTCCGTTGCCCCGACCCGCTTGAGGATTTTTTCGTGATCTTCATCCAGCGCCTTGACCAGGATGGCCTTTACGCCGATTTCCTGCAGATAGAGGCAAATGAGAGTACTGGTGCTGATCTTGGTGCCAACGGAGACGATAACTCCATCCATCTGCTCCAAACCGAGGGCCTGCAAAGCCTCCTTGTCCTTGGCGTCAAGGACGATCGCCTCCGTGCAATGCTGGGCAATGTCCTGTACCTTGGCCTTGTCCGTATCGATCGCCACCACCTCGTTGCCGTCTTCGAATAAAGCCTTGGCCGCATGATAGCCGAAATGGCCGAGGCCTATAACTGCAAAACGTTTCATATCAGATCTCCATAGTTAGCCAACCATCATATTTTCTTCGGAATACTCCAACCCCTTAGTCGGACCGGCGCCGACAATGATGTAGGAGAAGGTGAGCACCCCCACCCGGCCGATGATCATCATCAATATGATCCAGCACTTTCCCCAGGCATTCAGTTCCGGGGTCACGCCCATGGACAGGCCCACGGTGCCGAAGGCGGATACCGTCTCGAACAGATAGGCGAGAAAAACGCCATGCCCGCCTGTCATCTGATGGACGGCGGCTGCATCCCCGATAAGCAGCATGAACAACACCGCGGCGATGACCCCGAAGGAGACGAGAATGAGCGAAACACTGCGGGTCACGGTTTCATTCGGCAGGCTTTTCCTGAAGATATTGACCCTCCGTGCTTTTCTGATGCGGCTGACGGTGAAGACCGTGAGCAGGGCCAGGGTCGTGGTCTTCACGCCGCCGCCGCAGGAACCGGGGGAGGCGCCGAAAAACATGAGAAAGATCATCATCGCCAGGGTGGCGTCCTGCAGGGAAGCGATATCCACCGTGTTGAACCCGGCCGTGCGACAGGTTATGGATTGAAACACCGGGACCAGCAAACGGTACGAAAGGGATTGTGCTTCACCCAGATAACGCTGTTCAAGGATGGCGAAGAGCAGGGCGCCGAATACGATCAGCACCAGCGTGGTCACGAGTACGGTTTTGGTCTGGATCGACAGACGCATCCTCTTTTTCTTTCTCTGCACCAGCCAGGACTGCAGATCATAGAGTACGGGAAAACCGATGCCCCCTGCCACAATCAGGCAACAGATGGTGGTGTTGAGGAGCAGGTTGTCGCCGTAGCGCATCATGCTGTCCGGAAACAGGGCAAAGCCGGCGTTGCAGAAGGCCGAGATGGAATGGAAAATACCGTTGTACACGGCAAGGGTAAAGCCCAACTCCTGCCACCAGTGGATGGTCAACAGCACCGCGCCGGTGAGTTCGACTGCCAGGGTAAAAAGAAATACGCTCTTGACCAGTCCGAATATATCCGCTCGCGGGGTATGGGCAAAAAGATCCTGCATGACCCTTCGGTGACGGAAGGAAACGCTTTTGCCGAGCCATTGGAAAAGGGCAATGGAAATGGTCATCACGCCGAGTCCGCCGATCTGGATCAGCGCCAGGATGACGCACTGGCCGAGGAAGGTGAAATAGCTCCCGGTATCCACCACCACCAGACCGGTGACGCAGACAGCGGACGTAGCCGTGAACAGGGCATCCACCAGGGAAATTCCCCCGGTTTTCGTACAGACCGGCAGCTTGAGGGCAAGGGCTCCCAGCAGGATGGCCAGCAGAAAGCTGGTCAACACCAGGATCGCCGGGTGCACCTTGAGTATCTTCCCGCGAATCGTCATGATTGGCTGCGCCTCGGTTGCAGGTAGAACTCGCAGCGGAGATGGTCCTCGGTCTGACAGATTTCATGCAGCCGGCGACCGCCGAGCACCATCCGGTCAAGATAGGCCCCGCAGACCGTCATCTCATGCCCATCGTCTATTCTGCTGTAATGAAGAAAGGGGCACAGGATGTCCAGCTGCCGTGCCAGACTGTCATCCGGACCCAGGCCCGCGATGATCGCCCGGATCTCTTCTCCGCCCAGGGTGATTGCTCCGACATGGTGACCGTAATCCACTCCCAGCTGGTGCAGTTTGGCGATGAGCTGCCGGTGTTTCCCTTTGAAAAGCGCCAGCACCGGGATATGCCGGGTATGACGGTTGCTCTTCAGTATGGCAACCAGCTCCAGCAGATCTTCCTCTTCCAGCAGCGATTGATTGCCGAAACGAATCAGGATGATGGCCGGCGTATTCTCAACCGCCCGGGCCAGACAGCGGAGCGGACTGCTGACCCATTCTTCCGCCGGTGCGTTCAGCCCGCGGGCCTCGCCTTCGGGATCGCAGATCAGAAAACCTTCTCCCCTTGACCGGGGTCTGTCAATGACCTCTGCTTCTTTTTTCATCGCCGTAAATTCCTTTGAGGTGACCTTGCCAAGACAACCCGCATATCCCTGCCGAATTTGAGCAGACTGATCACCACGACCAGAAATTCGAGGCGGCCGAGGAACATGGCGAGGGTTTCCGCCCAGAGCGCCATATCGGGCATGCCGGCGGCGGTAACTCCCACCGAGAGACCGACCGTGCCCAGTGCCGAGGCGAATTCAAACAGGGAATCCGTAAGGCTAAAGCCGCAGGTGCACAGGAGCATGACCCCGAAAACGTAAAGTGTCAGGTACAGGAAGACAAAAACCGCCACCTGGCGAACCCTGGCATCATCCACAAAGACCTGCCGGTTGCCCTCCCAGACCGGACGTTCCAGAATCGCGGCCTTCGGCAGGAGGCTGTGCTGAATGTCCCAGTAGAGCAGTTTTGCCAGCAGGTAGATCCGGAACTGTTTGATGCCGCCGGCGGTAGAGCAGGTTCCTCCGCCGATCAGCATGAGCACGATCAGCACCAGAATGCCGAAGGCATTCCAGTTGCCGTAAGTGACGGTGGAGAACCCGGTGGTGGTAAGCGCCGAGACGGTCTCAAACAGCGCGACCCGCAATGATTTTCCCAACTGCGGGTAGAGCGCCCTGCTGGTGAAGATGAACACGGCGGCGGCGGATAGGGGAAGGAGGATGGCCTGCAGGCGGATCTCGCCGTTTTTTACCGCCGCCCCGAACTTGCCGCGGCACAGCAGCCAGGCGGTCACGAAACTTAAATTGCCAAGCAGCATGAGCGGCAGGGTGACCGCCTCAACCGCCGTTGAATCCCAGAAGCCGATACTCTCCGGGCGCGTGGAAAACCCGCCGGTGGAAACGGCGGCAAAGGCATGGTTGAGCGCGTCAAACAGGGACATGCCGGCCAACCGGTAAGCTATCGTTCCGGCGGCGGCATAGCAGGTGTAGATGACCAGCACCAGGCGGGCGGACCGCCGGACCTGCGGGACCAGCTGATCACCGCGGCCCTCGGCGCTCGGGATGCCGACCCCGGTGGGACCGACAATGGCGGACATCATGATGATGGCCAGCCCCGCCCCGCCGGCCAGCTGCATAATGCTGCGCCACAGCAGAATCATCGGTCCCGCCTGGCCGACATCCACCACCGAGAGCCCGGTGGTGGTCCATCCGCTCACCGCTTCGAACACCCCCTGGGAAAACGGCATTCCCAGGACGGCGGCAAAGGGCCAGGCGGAAAAGAGAATGACCGCCAGCCAGCCGACGAGCACGATGATGCCGCCCTCCTGCACCGACAGGGTGATGGCGGAAGGGCTACGGAAACATTTCCACATGATGAGCCCGGACAGAAGCTGGCAGCCGGCGGGCAGGGCAAAGGCCAGGGTGTGCGCGGTCTCCTGGGGATAGAATGCCAGGGCCAGCAGCGGGGTAAGCATCACGGCCCCGGAAAGCATGAGAATCACCCCGACGGAGGCCAGCATGGCCGCATAGCGGGTTTTGAGGTATTGCTTTTCGCGCAATGACACCGCCTCCCTACCTGCTTTCGCCGGTGAAGGACTTCAGTACGGTCCCATGGTTTTCCGGCAGGGTGATCAGCACCAGCCGGTCTCCGGCCCGCAGATCGTTTGCTCCCCGGGGGACAATCGGCTGGTTGTCGCGGATGACCACCGCGATCAGGGCGTTGTCAGGCAAGTCGATGTCCTTCAGCACCTTCCCGGCGACCGGGGAACCGGCATCCAGCACGATTTCGGTGACGTTGACCAGGCCCTCGCCCACCGGCAGCAGGTTGATGATCTGTTCCAGCGAGGCCCGCTGTTCAATCAGGCTGCCGACGATATGGGTGGTCGAAAAGGCGGAAACCCCCAGCTTTTCGAACACCTCGGCGTTATCCGGATCATTGGCCAGGGCCACGGCCCGCGGCACCCCGAACTTGAGGGAGGCCAGCTGGCAGATAATCAGATTGTCCTGATCGTTCGGGGTGATGGCGAGCACCGCATCCGCCCCGAGCGCCCCGGCTTCCTTGAGAACCTGGGCATCGCTGCCGTCGCCGCACACCACCACGGCCCGCAGCTGCCTGGCCAGCTGCACGCATTCATTTTTGTTCCGGTTGATGATGACAACCTCGTAACCCTTGGCGGTAAAGTTGCGGCACAGGAAGTAGAGGGGCTTACCGCCGCCGACGATGAGGACCTTCATGACAGCTCTCCCTGCCGTGCGGCGGGCCCGTCCGCCACGGCGCGCAGGAATATGCCAACGGCCACCGAGGTGGGGCAGATGGTCTTGATGCCCAATTGCGCATAAACCTCCTCCCGCCGGGGATCGAATACCCTGGCCAGCACGTGCGGGACCCGGAAGATCCGGTGGGCCACCTGGGCCACCATCAGATTGACGTTATCCTCGTGGGTGGTGGCGATCAGCACCTCGGCCTTCTTCAGCCCGGCATCCTGCAGCACCGCCAGGTGGGCGGCATCTCCGTCCACCCGGAAGCCGCTGAAATCAGAGGAGAGGTTGTTGAAGGTGCCCTCATCACGGTCGATCACCACCACGGAATTGCCCTCCCGGCTGAGCTGGTTGGCCAGCTGCGATCCCACCCGGCCGCAGCCGACGATCACTATGTAGCGGTCATGTTTCATCATTTTCCCCATTGCCGCCCGCCCCTGCGGTCGCGTCGTCCCGATGCGCCGGGCCGAGATCAATCCGGCCGAGTTTTTCCCAGGAGGTGGCCCTTTCCAGATTCGCTGCCGCCGGTTTGAAGGTGGGATCGATGTCCAGGGCCGCCCGGTAGAATTTCAGCGCCTCCAGGCGTTCGTCATTGATTTCAAGCAGCGCGCCGAGAAGGTTGTAGGCCGCGGGCTGGGCCGGATCGACGGCAATGGCCCGGCGCGCCGTCTCCCTGGCCACGGCAAAACTGCGATCAGAGATATGCCGCTTGGCCAGTTCAACCAGCGAGGGGTAATCCACCGCATTTTCTTCATTGAGCTGCTCCCGTTGCAGGACCCGACCCGCCAGTTCCCGGATTTCCCCGGGGCTGAAGGGTTTCTGCACAAAATCCACCGCCCCGAGCTTCATGGCCTCCACCGCGGTTGCGACGGTGCCGTGGGCGGTGATGATCACCACCCGGATTTGCGGCCACTGCTCCTTGATCCGCCGGAGCACCTCGATGCCGTCCAGTCCGGGCATCTTCAGGTCCAGAAAAATCAGCCCGAATGGCTCCTGCCGAAGTTTCTGCAGGGCCTCTTCGCCATTCACCGCAGTCTGCACCGGGATTCCCAGCGCTTCCAGCGATTGCGACATGGTCAGGCGGATGTTTTTTTCATCGTCCACCACCAGAATCGGCTTGGTATCCATGTGATCCTCCTCAGCCGTTGAGTAATAATTAATTGTGTGCCACGGAAATTGTGAAACCTCCCTTAACCGCCCACCGGCAGGGTAAAGGTGAAGGCGCTGCCCCGGCCGGGGGAGGACTCAACCCATATCGCGCCGCCATGCGCCCGCACGATCTCCTTGCAGATCGCCAGCCCCAGGCCCGACCCATCCGTCTCCTGACCTTTTATCTGCACAAATTTCTGAAAAATCCTGGATTGATATTCCAGGGGGATTCCCGGGCCGTCGTCACTGACGGACAGATGGACCAGCGGGCCGATCCGCCGGGCCAGCAGCCTGACATGTCCCTCCCGGCCCACATAACGGAGGGCATTGGAAATCAGGTTGGTCAGCACCCAGGTGATCTTGTTGGCATCCGCCCGCACCGGCAGGTCTCCGGCGGCTTCGGCGGTGAGCTCCACCCCTTTCATGTCCGCCTGGCTTTTGAAGATGGTCAGCACGTGGTCAAAGAGGACCTGCACCTGCAGGTTCTCGAACTCCATTTCGATGCGGCCCGCCTCGATTCTGGACAGATCCAGCAGATCGTTGACCAGCGCCTTCATCCGATGGACTTCTTCATGGGCCGCCCGGAGCAGAACCCGGTCCTTTTCGGGCAGGGCCTGGACGGCGTGCTCCAGCAGCAGATCCACACTCATGCCCAGGCTGGTCAGCGGGGTGCGCAGCTCGTGGGAGGCAGCCATGATGAATTCGCTTTTCAGCTGCTCCACTTCCTTTAAACGGGTGACATCCCGCAGCAGCAGGACGATGCCCGTCAGATTGCGGTCTTTGCCCCGGATAGCCGTAACGGAAAAGAGATAGTGCCGGCGCCGTTCGCCGTCAGGAAACACAATGATCCGCTGCTCATCCGGGACAGCGGGATGGACGCCTGTTTCCACCATGTGGCGGATCAGGTCGCACACCGCCGCATCGGGAATGATATCGGCACACCGCAGTGCCGAGGTCTCGGACAGGGGCAGGTCCAGCATCCTGTGCGCCGCCGGGTTGACCGCCGTTATTTTCAGGCCGGGGTCAAAAACCACCAAAGGGTCCTCGATGCTGGCGAGAATGGCCTCGCCCTTGGTCTTTTCCGCAATGATCTGTTCGATGTTCATCTCGTGGTAACGGCCGAGCCGGGTGGCCATCTGATTGAATTCGACCGCCAGGCGGCCCAGTTCGTCGCCGGTTTCCACCGGCACCTGGACCGCGTAGTCGCCCGAGGAGATCTGGCGGGACGCCTCCATGAAACGACGGACGGGCCGCACGATCCGTTCCGCCAGAAACAGGCTGAAAATCAGGGCGACAAGCGAGGCCGCAGCCGCCACCGCGGTCGTTGACCAGATGGCGCGGCTGGCGACGCTGCCCGCCTCCACGCTGGCGGCGTACATGGTTTCCTCATTAAGTTTGCGCAAATTGATGCACGCATCACGGACCCTGGCGAAAAGGGGATAGACGGTTTGCTGATAAGCCGAGGCCCGCGGCAGCGTCCCGTCGGCATCCCGCAGATCGATCAGCGCGGAAAACTGGCGTCGATACGCCGCGAAATCGCGCTCGATGGAGTTGATGCGCTCGGCCTCGCCGGCAATGGTAATGTTGTCTTTGGCCCGGGCCAGCCACTCGAGAAAGACTGCCTCGTTTTCCCGATACTGGCCCGTGCCTTTCTCCTTTTCCCCGAGCAGGATGAGCAGGATGGCGCTGTCCTGGCGTTCCAGGGCGTCCACCATGTTCTCGGCGGCAAGGATGCTCCGGTAATTCTCGCTGAGGATGGCCCCCGAGGCCTGGCCCAGGGAAACCAGGTTGGTGACCGCCCAGGCCACCACCAGGCCCATCAGGGCGAAAGCCACGCCGTAGCCGATCAGTATTTTCTTTTTCAATGTCATAAGATGTTCCTTGCAAGCGGCTGCTGAAGCCGTTCAGAGAGTGAGCAATGACCATGCCAGAAATGGAAGTTCGCAGTTGCAACAAGTTATACTTTATGGGGAGCGGGATGGCCTTGAAATATGAAATGGTGCGAAGGATAAGGCCTTGCAAAATGCAAGGAGAGGGGCAGGGGATAAAACCGGATCAGATTCCGTAGATTTTCCTCCGGCGCCACAGGGTTGCCTGGTCAATGCCCAGAATATCTGCTGCTTCCTGGAGAGAGGAGGTGGTGGCCATGATTCTTCTGATATGCAATTCTTCAATGGCGGATAACGATACTCGATCACCGATGGCCGGCATACTGGCGGCCGGGGCGATATTATCCGGCAGGTCGCTCTTGCCGATCGTCTCCCCGCAGCCCAGGATAACGGCGCGTTCGATGGTGTTGCGCAGTTCCCGGACATTACCGGGCCAGGCATAGTCGGTCAGCATCTGCCCGGCCTCTTCGGTAAAACCACGGATCGATTTGTGATTGACCCGGCGAAAATAATCAAGAAAATCCGTGGTCAGCGGCACAATGTCTTCCTGTCGCTCACGCAACGGAGGGATTGTCAGGGTAATCACATTGAGTCGGTAGAAGAGGTCTTCCCGGAAGCGGCCTTCTTTCACCCGGCCGGCCAGGTCGGCATTGGTGGCAGCGAGGATCCGCACATCCGCCCGGCGGGGGATGGAATCGCCAAGGCGTTCATACTCCTTGTCTTGAATGAAGCGCAGCAATTTCGCCTGTACCGCGGGAGCCATATCGCCTATTTCATCCAGAAAAAGGGTGCCGCCTTCACAGATCGCGATACGCCCCGGGTTATCCCGCACCGCACCGGTGAACGCCCCCTTGACATGCCCGAACAGTTCACTCTCAAGCAGATCGGGGGGAACAGCCGGACAGGATACCACCACCATGGGTTTGGCCGAGCGTGGACTCCAGTGATGGAGAGCCCGGGCAAAGACCGATTTGCCGGTGCCGCTTTCTCCCTGCAGGAGAATAATCGCCTCCGAGGCGGCGGCCTTCCGGGCCATCTCGACCACCCGCTGCATGCCGGCGTTGTTACTCTGGAGACGGTCTTCCGGGCCGAGTCGCTGCATGTCCTCCCTGAGGGCGGCGATCTCGGTTTCCAGCGCACGAATCTTACCGATGCGACTGGTAAAAAGTCTGATCTGATCAGGGCTGAAGGGTTTGGCAATGTAATCGGTGGCGCCGCGTTTGATCGCTTCCACAGCGCTCTGGATGGAAGCGTGCGCCGTAATGACCACGATCTTGGTCCAGGGTGAATCCGACAGCAGCACGGGAATTAATTCCATGCCGTCTTCCTCTCCCAGCCTGAGGTCCAGGAAGGCCATATCAAATGACCGCCTCCTGGCCTCCTCAATCGCATCGGCGGGATTACTCACTGCTATGACCGTATGCCCCTCCGCCGCCAGACAATAGGAAAGGGTCTTGCGGATGTTGGCCTCATCGTCGATGATTAATATGTTAAGCATTTATTCTGAACCAATTTCGATTGCTAAAAGCAATGGCGGCGGGCGGCGAAACCTTAGGCTTAATGCAATGTATAATTACCCCCAGGCTGCGAAAATTTTAAATAAGAAATGGAAAGAATTGAATATAACCGATTTTCCATATATCCGCTCTTATTCTCAATGCTGGGATTTTTTGTTTTAAGAGTAAAAAAAAGTGAATCGAGGATATTGATAGAATCAAGTCAGTCGAAAATGATTCGTTGGTATGGTAATTTTAGAACATCACTTTTGAGATTCATGGGCAATATTAATCTTTCCGCTAAAACGGCAAGTTAAGATGTTTCCTGCATTGTGTGTCCACGGTTAGAAATGTTTTCACAACTCTCCAACAGGCTGTAAAAGTCGTATTCCGAGTTTTTCTATGATTCCAAGATAGCGGAAACCTTTCTCTGTCACAAAAAAATGCCAATGCAAATTGCTGCCGGGGCCGCCTTCACGCAAAGCAGTTCTAATCCCTTTGCCGGGATGACGATCGATCATTTGCATTTTAAGGAGATTGCTGAGTTCGTTTTCGAACGTTTTTCCGGGAAGGTACGAGAATTGTTCCTTTACCGCAAGCTTTCGCAGGTGAGTGATTTCCCAATGCCCTAGCATGTTTTTTTCCAAAAATTCCAGTTCCTCTTTATCCAAGCCAGCATTGATTTGACGTTCAGCTTCGTTTCCCGCTGATTGATATGCTAAGTGCTCCTGTTCGCCGAGAGAATCAATGATCTCTTTCACCACATTTACAAAGGCGGCCTCCTGTTCAACCTCATTCAAGCCGGCGATGGGTTCGGATATCGCGTTTGCACACTGGAACTCTTTCAAATCGGGATGAAGTTTGATCACTGAGGGTTTAATATTTACAAGTATCAACCGTTTCTTTCCCTTTTCATGGTTCTTGCGTGTAAGCACCGTCCGGATTTCCTTTTCCATGATATATTTCGAGGCGAGGAAATCACCGGTAACGAGGGCAACCACTACTGCCGCTTTATCGAGAGCATTTTTAATGGTTTCATTCCATAGTTCACCTGGAGAGATCTTCCGGTCGTCCCAAAATTCAAGCAGGTCCGATCGCATCAGGGGAGTCAAATGCACTACCAGACGGTCTCTCCACTGTATATCTCGATGACTGTAGCTTATGAAAACGAGTCCTTTATCGTCGTGTTGCATACAACTACCTCCTGGGGCGAGCAAAGAGCACCCTTTCTTTACAGCTACTACTCCTATGTAATTGTTTTCTCCAACTCGGGCGGTAATTAGTTGAATGCATTGTTCATCTGCTGAAGAATATAGATGAATAATGCCAAAAAATTCTTTCAGGGCTAAACCATTCCGCTTATAGTGGCCGCTTCGAAGAATGATCGGTGATAAGAAATCGCTTTTTCATGGGTGGCCGGGAAGGATGATTGGTCTCTGCTCACCTCTTCTGCCGCTAAAAAATGCGCCCAAATTTTTCGTTATATTTTCGTTGTCCCTCAAGGCAAAAAAAATCGGATCACCATATATTGGCAACCCGGCTGACATTTAAGCCCCGTGGCTTTCCGCCCCCATCTTACAATGGGTTTGGCTTTATCCGTATATTATCCTAACAAATTTTTATGATAGAATATACGATATGTAAAGATGGCATATTGTCGCACCTAATGTCGGTTACTGTAGGCGAAAGATTCACCTTGCCAAACTAATGCTTTGAGAAGAATTAGGAATTGAAGATTCTTCCTGAATCCTTTTGAGGTAACTGCACAGTATACATAACAAAACTAGGGTGAAATCGATTCATGAAAAACTCAATAAGGCTGCTTAGCCCCAATACTGTTCACTTAATATTTATGAATCAATGTCATTAACTTAAGCCTTTTCGCCGGTTGCCTGAGCCCAGGTTCGTCATTCCGGCGAAGGCCGGAATCCAGGTAGTTACGACAATTCTGGACCCCGGCCTTCGCCGGGGTGACGACGAGGGTAGTCAGGTTTTT
>JAHILF010000149.1 GCA_018897105.1 Pseudomonadota bacterium | reverse complement strand
GTGTTGAAATTCCGGCCTGTGAAGCCTGGTAACAGAGTGGAGGGGAAAACCGGAATGACCCGGCGGCCCAGTCCGCGGGGAGCCGGTGCGAGCCAAAAGCCGTATCAGTTGCGAAGGGATGAGGTTTATTTGAAGGTCCTTGGTAACGTATCAGAACGAGTGATCCGGACACAAGTCGTCTGACGAGACGAGGCACGCTCTCGGCGGTAGGCCGAGAAAAGCCGTCTGCCGATTTTGGCCGTTCATCGGAGTAGCGGAAGTCTCCAGACTGTACATTGCCGAAGGGATAGAAGGCGGTCTGGGATCTGTGAAGGCCCGGAGGACACGAGGGAAGAGAGGAAGGGAAGAACGCAGGACAAAGGAATGCTCAAGGTTTGGTTCAGTCTGTATGACAGAATGCTGAGTAAGGGTTCTTTGCTCAAGGCATTCATGAAAGTAAAATCCGCGAAAGGAGCTGCCGGAGTAGAGGGCCGGTCCATCAAGGATTTTGGTTCAAATTGCCCAAAAAATCATGGCTAAAAAACGGGAAACTTGAGCTAAATAGTCTCGCTACCGAATTCATATGACGCTAAATCAATAACTTATCATGCTCTGCACGGCTGTCGAGGGAGTTTGTCAAGACAGTCAAAAGTGAGGGCCACACTTTTTTTTTAAAGTTTGTGAAAAGAAAGTCGATATGGTAATTAGAAGAGCGTGTGTAACTGACGAGAAAAAGTTCTATTATCCCTATTAACAAGGGCGTGAGGGCGAACAGGAGCTGATCATGAAGTTAACGGATGCCATTTCCCAGATCAGGACAGACAATAAGGTTGAGGTAAAAAAAACCCGCAAGCTTGAAGGTGGTCCAGAAGGCGCCAGTCCTTCCGCGGCGGATACCGTTGATCTTTCCAGCAGTTCCCGGGATGTTCAGAAAATGAAAGAGATTCTGGACCAGACCCCGGCGATGCGCATGGAAATGATCGAGTCCCTGAAAAAGCAGATTGATGAGGGGACGTATCAGGTTGATGCGCGGGATATTGCAGACAAAATGATGGATGATCTTCTCTCTGCAAATCAACTTCCATACAAATAATATTCCTTCCCTTTGTGAAGGGTGATTGTCTGAAAAGCCGACCGAAAGGTCGGCTTTTTTTATGCCCATTCTGCTGGTATTCCATTTTCATAAAAGTGCTCATTTGGCGGGAAAGAGTCGCCAGCAGGGGTCATATTTCTGCGGATCAAGGACAGCCTGTACGGCAAGCCGCTTGCTGGAGTTCAGGACGATCGGTCCTAAAAGATTTGCTGTCATCTCCTGGGGGTTGTTTTTCGGAATGGTGAGGATTAACAGAATATCCTTGTCACTGTCAGCAGTTATCAGCAGTTCCTTCAAGATCTGCCGCGGAATTTCCGGTTGATAATCCAGTCCCGCAAGCGCTGCGGGAAGAACCACGAAGGCCAGTTGCGGATTATCCAGCGACTGCAGCCACATAAAAGGGGATTTCGGACTATGTGATTTCAGAATAAAACGGGTGGACTCGGGAAAGCCGAGAAAGGGACTGAGCAGGGAAATAATCCGTTCTTTGTCCACAATAATTTCTCCGAATCGACTGGTCTGCACCGTGATGTTTTTTTCAGCTTCGCTCTGATAGATATCCTGTTTTAATACATTCATTGTCTTTACTCTTTCTTTTTCAAGGGGAAAACATCGGACAACATTGATAAATCATCCGGGGAATCCATGGCTGCTTTTTTATTTTCTTCTAGAATCCGCAGATAAATTTCCTCACGATGGACAATGACCTGATCTGGGGCCTCGACACCCAGCTTGACAAGGCCTCCTTTGTTTTCCAGGACTCTGATTTTGATGTTATCGGCAATGATAATCGCCTCGCCAACCTTTCTGGAAAGGATAAGCATAGAGTGGTTCTCCTAAAGAAGTGTTCTGGTCTGCCAGGCACCGCAGACCTGTTTGCCTGTATGACAAAAAAATCAATGCTACTCTAACACTTCTTCCTACAAATAATCAACAAGGCTGAGCTGCATGGTTTTGGCGGCGGCGCTAAGTGCTGCCTGGTACGCTACTTCTTTGGCTTTCAGATTGAGAATGGCTTCCGTCAGATCCGTGTCCTGCTTCTCCGACAGATTTTCCTGGTTGGCCAGTTCCAGGTTGGCATAAATTTCGGTCTGAATGGTGATGCGGTTCGCCCTGGCACCGAAATCGGAAATCTGGGTGGACAGGGAGGACAGAACGTTGTCCAGGTCTTCAAGGGATTTGGTCAGTCCCTGATTCTGCAGTTCCTGGGCATTGATGCCGAAGGCGTTGAGGGTATTACCGTTATCATTGCTGATATTGAAGCTGTACCGGCCGGTATCGGAGCTGTCAATATGCAGGTGGCCGCTGCTGTCCCAACTGCTGGTCAAGCCCGGGATGCCGTTGATCTTCTGGGCGATGGATTCCGGGGTGTCAAGGGTGATGTCCACCGGAATTTTCATGTCCACATCAAGAGGGGGATAAACATCATGGTCCGTCACCGTGATGGTGAAATCGCCGGTCTGAAATTTTTCCTCCAGCGGATCTTCAGGATCATTAAGAGTCTCCAATGTCACATAAATATTATCTTGGGGGTGGATGCTGGTGACAAAGGTGTAGTTTCTGCCCTGCAGATAATCCTCCACATCCTTGAGCGCCTTGAAAGCGCCGGTGTTGGCAACGGCATCTTCACCGTTTTTGGCAATTTCTATCTTGCTTACGGCGCCGACTTTGATTTCCGCATTATTTTCCCTGTCGCCGGTATAGCGGACGTTGTTGGCCAACTGGGCAACGGAGAGCACGGAAAGCTTGCCATCGTCGGCTATATCGGCGGGCTCACCTGTTGACTGCGAACCGCCGGTCAGACCGATGGCCTCAAATCCCGGCTCTTCACCACCCGGGGGGTAGGGGGTGGAGAGAGAGCTTTCCAGCATGAAGGTGCGCTCGGAAAGGAGTTGGATTGTTCCGGAATAGACTCTGTCAGCTGCGCCGGTGGGTGGCGCGCCGTTTGCGCGGGCGATGGAATTGCCGGTGGCTGTTGTCTGGATATGGAGATTGCGCCCGTCTATGGCCTTCAGGCCAAGCTGGCCGTTAACGTTGCGGGTAGCCACAATACCGGTATTGGCCTGCTGGGCGTTGATGGCGCTAAGCAGGACATTGTCATCATCCCCGTCGATAATCGCTGTCGGTCCTAATGCGGCAAAGATATCAACGCCGTTGATAATCAGATCCCCCGCGTCGATGGTGCCTGCAGAGACAACCGCGGCTCCCAGCCGGAAAACCGGAGTCACTTCAGCCGTCACTCCGGTGCCGGGGATGGTCTCG
This sequence comes from Pseudomonadota bacterium, assembly GCA_018897105.1. Classification (GTDB taxonomy): domain Bacteria; phylum Desulfobacterota; class Desulfobulbia; order Desulfobulbales; family SURF-16; genus SURF-16. The sequence goes on along the minus strand of JAHILF010000149.1, from coordinate 11,995 downwards.
CCGTTTGCGTTCACCCAATCCTGGCTGATGCGGTTGATGGCCGCCGCTTTCGCCACAGCCGAAGAGGAGGAAAAGACGTCCGATACCCCGTCGGAGGTGATGGTATCCACCGGTATGCCATTGATGATCAGATCGTTTGCCTCAAGCGGGGTGCCATAGACCAGGATGCCGTCGTTGGCCGCATCGGCAAAGCCGACTCCGCCGCCTCCCAGGCCGAGGATATCAAGCACGGTGTCGTCGGTATAGTTGGCGCTGGTCAGCTCGAACGCTTCGGTGGACTGCAGGGAGATCTGGCCGGTGTTGCTGCCCGCACCGACGGAATGAACACCCGCGGCAAGACCGGATGTTGCTGCCGGAGGGCCGGCAGGATTGGCCGTCTCGGTAAGAGCGTTGATGACGATGTCCGACTCGTCGCCTGTCATGGCGTTGGTCAGGACTACGGTGCCCACGGCACCGCCGTTGAGATTATCGCCCGCTTCCGCATGAACCCCTGTCTGATCCGTGTATTGATTAAGGGCGGTAATCGCATCAGCCGCCGGGTTGACACCGGTGGTGGTGTAGTTGATGGTCACGCCGTTGATGGTAATGCTGACATCAGTTGGGTTGCTGTTTGCCGTTTCCGCTCCCCCGGCATAAAGAGTGGTCATGGTGGCGGTAACCGGGGTTGTGCCGACCGGCCAGGCAATACTGTTGATGGCGGTTTTCAGGTTGTCGGCCCCGCTCATATTGAGGCCGAGGGTGGTGCCTGCGCTCAGCACGACCGCTCCCACATCTTCACCGTTGATTAACAGATCCCCGGCTGCCAGATCCGTGGTGCCCAGAGTGCCGGAGAGCATGGTGTCAAGAACGGGAAAGCTGTTGCCGTTGATCCGGTAGCCATCTATGTAGCCGAGCATGAAGGGCGTGGGCTCTGTATCGGTATAACCGGTTGTCCGAAAGCCGCCGAAGACATATTTGCCGTCCCAGCGGGTGTTGGCCAGGGTGACGGCCTGCTCAAGATAAACATGGATTTCGTCGGCAATGTAGGTTCTGGTGACGAAGTTCTGGCTGTCATTGATGCCTGTCAGGGTTTTTGTCTTGGCTTGGGTGATCAGGCCTTTGATGCCGGTGAGCGCCTCTTCAGAGGCGGAGATCATGGAGCCGCCAAAGGTGATATTTGACTGGTATTGGCTGATCTCGGCCAGGGTTGAGCGCATGCCCAGGGCGCTGACCATGTTGACCGGATTGTCCGAAATTTTCGACATCTGCAGACCGGAGGAGATCTGGTTGTTGAGTTTCCACATATCGGTGGTAATCTTGTTCAGATTATTGCCGATCATACTGTATATCGTGTTGAGAGTTGTCCGCATATCACACCGCCTGTAGCAAGGTCTGCATCATTTCATCCGAGGAGGTAATCAGTTTGGCCGCAGCTGAGTAGGCCTGCTGAAATCTAATGAGGTCTGCCATCTCTTCATCCAGAGACACGCCGGAAGTGGCGTCCTTCATGGCGCTCATCTGATCGGTAATCAGTACATTGTAATCATAATCGCGGGTGACAGTCCGTCCCTTGATGCCGATGTCACCCACAAGGGTGTTGTAAAATCCGTCGAGAGTGTCGCTGCCGCTGCCGGTGAAACGTACATATTCATTGCGCTGGATGTTGGTGATGAGCAGGGCATTGGACTGGTCGCCGCGGAAGATTTGTCCGTTGGCGCTGACGGTTCCTGCGGCGATATTATCCATGTTCTGGCTGATGGCGTCATTGACGCCGATGGAATCCGCGCTGGAGCCGGTGAAGAAGGAGTTGAGTCCTGCCGTGGCCAGAAAATTTGAGGTATCGCCGCCAAAGGCAAACTGGTGATCGCTGTCCGGCGTCAGCACAAGCTTGTTATCCTGAATCGTTGCCGCGACCCATGGGGTTGCCTGGCCACTGGCATTGATGATGGAGATATTGATGGAATCCGCCACATCCTGCAGGGTGAATGCCCGTTCCAGGGAGACTTCCACGGGTTGCGGCAGGGCCAGGGTATCATCAGTGTTGTAGATCCAGATATTGAAGCTGCCGCCGTCTGTCTGCAGTTCATCCGAATAGTCGTAGCCCATCATGGAAAATAAAACCTGGTTGTCCGTAGAATCAAAGGTGAGCTGCCCGTCACCTGCTTCATCAGTGCTGCTGACGTTGCCGCCGCCGAGCCCCAGTTGATCCAGGTAGCGGTCATCTGTGCCGCCGTTGATATCGATCTGGCTCTTATGGGAAAAGAGTGACAGTTCGCCGGTGTTATGGGTGGCATCGGCAACATAGGTGCCGCTGGTCAGGCCAAGTTTGAATTCCGTTGACAGCGGATCGGTGTCCAGTCCGTCGATAATGATGCGGGACTCGTCACCGGCATTGGTGTTGCGGAGAATAATGGCATTGACGGCCCCGCCGTTGGTGCCGTCGCCCACCAGCGCTTCAATGGTTATTTTAGGTATGTTTTCCGGAACATTGGTCGGATCGTTGTAATCCTGGATGGCCTGATTGATGGCTGACACCACGTTGGCGGCCAGGGTTGCCGGGTCCGTGTCATCCGGCGGGCCGGAGGTGGCATCAACCGTATAATTGACATCGATACCGTTGACCTGCAAGCTGATGACCGTGCCGTCCTCGCCCGCTGCCATGGCGGTGACCGCATCGCCGGCAACCTGGGTGGTCAGCCTGGCCTGCACCCCGGCAATGGCATCATTGATGGCCTGGGCGGCACTATACGCCTTGGTCTTGGCCTGACCGTAGCTTGCGGTGCCGCCCTCGATTTTGCCGATGCCCCGGTCATTGATGGTCAGACTGCCTGCAGGGATGGTTTCCGTTGACAGAGTCGGGTCCAGGGTGCTGGTGAGCAGGGTGGTGTTAGCCGCGGGGTCGGCGCTGGTAAGCTGTTCGGAAAAAGAGGTCATGCCGACACCCTGGCTGTGCTGTTGGTTGACTTCCCGGATCAGGGCGTTGGCCAGTGCATCCAGGCGTCCGAGATAATTTTCCGCAACCCCGGGTTTGACCTGATTGAATATTTCCATCCAGCCGCCGATGCTTCCTCCCACCTCGGCACCAGTGGCGATAGCTGTTTTCGTCTGGGTGCCTTTGGCGTTGGTGCTGATCCATTGCAGCTTGTCGTCCTGCCAGTCGATCTGCCATGCCTCATTGCTTTCCACCAGGGTATGGCCGTCGCCCATGAGAATGGTGTAGGCCCCTGTCCCGGTTTCGAAATAATTGACATCCACGTATTGTGACAATTCTTTAAGCACAATGTCCCGCTGGTCGCGCAGGTCGTTCTGCTTGTTCAAATCTGTTTCAGAAGAAGAGATCTGGTCATTGAGCTTGGCCAGCTGTTTGGTGAGAGCATTGACGTCATTGACCGCCGAGCTGAGACTGACATCAATATCATACCTGGTTTGCGCCAGTTCGGTGTTCATGTTGTGAAACTGGTCGATGAGGATTTCGGCCTGTTGCACCGTTGAATCACGGGTGGACAAGTTTTCCGGATAGGAAGCCAGGGTCTGCCAGCTGGCCCAGAATTCACTCATCAGTTCATTGACCGCCATACCGGGTACTTCGTTGAAGGAAGTTTCCACCAGGCGCATGGATTGCTGCTGCGCCTCAAGATTGCTCAGGGTGGAATTCTGGCCGATCAGTCTTTTTACCATGAACTGGTCGTAATGGCGGTTAATCTCCATGCCCCGAACGCCGTTGCCGAAAAAACCGGCCCCTTCCGGGGTGGGCAGGTTAGGGGTAAGGGTCAGGGTTTGCCTGGTGTAGCCCGGGGTATCTACATTGGCGATATTGTGGCCTACCACGGAAACTGCCTGCTGGTGAGCAAGAAGCGCCTCTTTGGCTGTGTTTAATATCTGGGAAATACCGACCATTATCAGACCTCTCTGCTTACCAGGGAAGGGACAGAGTTTTTTCTCTGCTGCCGTCCCCGCATACTGTACACTCGATCATTGGTAACCTCCCCGCAGATAAGCGAGATGGCATCGTTCAGATACCCGAGGGTGTCACTGGCAAAACGCTTGTTGATGAGATTATTGCTGCTGATCTTTTCCCGCAACCCGGCCAGCTGATCACGATATTTTTTGACGGCAAGTGTCTGCTCTCGGGTCATAAAAGGGATCAGTTCGGCAAGTTTGATCATCTTTTTATTGTTATGCGGATTGGTCGTGACAATGCGTCTGGCAACCTCTTGGAGAGAATGGTCGAGCTGGGCAATCTTGGTTAGTTCGTTTTCTTTCTTCTTGGTCAGAGAAATCAGCGAGGCAACATTCATATTGATCAGGGCGTGCTTTTCCTCTTCCAGGATGGCGAGAAAGACCGAGGAGATGGCAATCTGCCGTTTCAGGATATCAAGAATCAGCGGCAGCGGAAAGGCCTGTCCGTTTTGCTCTAAACCCGTGAAATCTTGGGTTTGGTCATTTTTCATCGCAGTTTGTGCATTCATTTTTGTCCGTCCTCGCCAGCAGAGGGCTTGATTGACCGGCTTAACTGCTTATAGAGAAGTTCGCCGATGCCCATTCCCTTGCCATGGGCCCATTCATTTGTCATTTGTTCATCGAGCATGGATTGGTAAATTTTTTCTCCGTAACTTTTTTCAAAGAGGCCGCCTTCCGGGATACTTTCGCGCATGGTGGAAAGCATTTTGTTTAACAGGATTGCCTCGAAATCCTTACAGGCTTCCAGCAGCTTCTTTTTCTCGATTGATTCGGCAAACTGCTTCTCATTTCTATTATCGACCGACTGCAGGGATTTCTGAAATTGAATTGATGCCGGGGTGATACTTTCCATTTAAATAATCTCCAGATCAGCATCCAGGGCTCCTGCCGCCTTGATTGACTGCAGGATGGCAATGAGGTCCCTCGGGGTGACGCCGACGCCGTTTAAAGCGCTGACCAGATCACCCAGGGTGACCCCGGGATTTAAGGCAACAAGCTTGTTTTCCTGATCCCTGGCCGTGACATTGTTGTTTTCCACCGGAGAAGGGATCGCCTGATTGTTGGACACCTGTACGCTCAGGTTGCCGTGGGCAACGGCAAGCTCCTTGATTTTCACATCCCTGCCCATGACAATGGTCCCTGTTCGTTCATCAATGATTACCCGGGCCACGCTATCCGGCACAATCTCCAGATTTTCGATGGCCGCCATGAAGGAGACTTCACTGCCTGCAAATTTTTCCGGCACCGTGATACTGACCGTGCCGCTGTCCTTGGCTTTGGCGTATTGCCCTTCAAGCAGGGCATCAATGGCATTCACTGCCCTGGACATGGTGGTGAAGTCCGGGGTGTTGAGGTGCAGGACAATTTCCTGTTTGCCGGCAAAGGTGACCTGCACTTCCCGCTCCACCGTGGCGCCGTCCGGGATGCGGGCCACGGTGAGATGATTCGCCTGGACCCGATCATTTGCTCCGGTGTCAATCTGGAAACCGCCGATGCTGACCGGTCCCTGGCCGATGGCATACACTTTGCCATCCAGACCTTTCAAGGGGGTGGCAATCAGGGTTCCTCCCTGCAGTGATTTGGCGTCGCCCAGGGTGGATAGGGTTACATCAATGGTCTGGCCGGTCTTGACAAAGGGGGGCAGGGTGGAGGTCACCATGACGCCGGCGACGTTTTTGACCTTCACATCGTCCTTGTTGACGTGGACACCCATGTTTTCCAGCATATTGACCAGGGCCTGGCTGGTGAAGGGCGATTTGTTGCCGTCACCGCTGCCGTCCAGGCCGACAACCAGACCGTAGCCGACCAGCTGATTGGAGCGGATGCCTTTTACCGAGGCAATGTCTTTCAGTCTGACTGCCTTGGCCTCGCTCAGCGGGGCAAGCAGAACACTTAGTATGATCAGCAGGATGGAAAATTGTGAGAACTTCATATGCACTCCTTGGCATCTCTCATTATATTGATCAACTGTCAGAGCAAACGGTGTGCCGCCATGGTAAAGATGTGGTAAAAAATAAAAAATACATGATAACAGACAGATAGCTGTATAGGACTTCATGCGGTTCCAGAGGGGTGCAAGGGGCAGGGAAAAATTTGCCTACCCTGGCCTCCCGCATGACGGTTGTTAAAAAGGCCAGAGAATATCCAGGCCTCTGGCCAGCCAACCGGGCTGCTGTTTGTCGTTGATAACACCTGTGCCGCTGTATTCGATGCGGGCATCGGCAATATTGGTGGATTGGATCGAGTTGCCGGGGCTGATATCCTGTGGCCGGACAAGCCCTGAAAGAATGATGAACTGAGTCTCGTTGTTAACCCGGATCTCCCGGTAGCCCTGAATCACCAAATTTCCCTCCATGGTGACGTCAATAACCCGGGCGGAAATGGTGGCGGTCACCGTGCTGTTTCGTTCGGTGGTTCCTTTCCCTTCAAAGTCGTTCTTCAGATCGACCTGCAAACTGTTGCTTGAAGGGGTAAAATTGGCGTTTTTGTTGCTGAGCCATTTTTCAAAGCCGAAAAACTGGGTGATGCCGCCGGCTACACTGGATTGCCGTTCGGTTTTGGTCCGGGCGTATTTTTTGCCGTTGGAGGTTTCGACAATGTCAACCGTGAGGATATCTCCCACCTTGCAGGCCCGGTTGTCCTTGTAGAGATCCATGGAGTGCTCGCTGTAGAGCGAGCCCTCCTGGGGAGCGAGCTGTTTGGTGCGGGCTTCCGGCAGGCTGTAACGGTCCGGCATAGTGCGGATGGGGTCAGAGGTGGAAACACACCCGGCAAGCAGTAGCAGACAGCTGAGGCTGCCGGCAAAAACTTTCAGTTTTGATTTTGTTTTTTTCATAGGGTTCACCGGTTTGCTGTATAAGGAACTGAATGTTTCATCGCACACCCATGGTTGAACGCCGATGGAGGGGGCGGGATTTACGCACATCTTAAAGAAGTTGATTAGAGATCAATCTCCACCACACCTTCATCAACAACTCTGGCCTGCAGGACGCGGCGGCTCATCAGATTTTTCACCCGCACGATTTCGCCGATGGCGCCGGCGTTTTTTACCTCTCCCGGAGCTGATACCTGTAATCCCCCGCTTTTGGCGATGATGGTCACCAGATCACCTCTTTTAACCAGGGGCGGGTTCTTCAGCAGATGGGCAAAGACAATGTCGCCTGCCCGCAAAGACTTGTACAGTTGTTTGCCGATGGCCTGGCCGGGATTGTTGATCAAGCTGTCGCCCAGCATGGAGATATCGCGGAAATCGGTTTCAATGTCCTCGGCGCTGATGATGGTGCGGCGGGATAGGGAGTGGGATGCCAGGAGCACCGTTCCCCAGAAATGGAGATTACCATACATTTTTACTTTACCGCACTCCTTGCCGTCCACGGCAAGGACGGCAGAAATAAATTTTTTGCCGGGGGAGGCGCAAAGGATCTGATTGATGAGGTGATAAGTAAGCTTCCCCTCGGGCACGTTGAGGGACTCCGGCTGACTAGAAAAGTCGTTGATCCGGAATTCCTCGATGTGACCGGGAATATTCTCTTTGATGATTTTCGTAAAAATTTCCTGCAGATCGCCTTGTGCCAAAACCTTTTCCGCTGTCATGACGGTGTCTTGGCCGGCGCCTGCCTGCAACGTGAGCTGCGGCAGGAAAAGGCAGAAAAAAATGACAAGAAACTGTAAATGACGCATGCTGGCTACCTGACCAGATTGTTGGAAATTTCCAGGAGTTGATCCGCCGTGGTAACACCCTTTGAATTGGATTCAAAGGCGCGCTGGGTAATAATGAGATTAACCATCTCTTCGGTAACATTGACATTGGATGTCTCCAGCATGCTCTGGGCAATTGTCCCCATACCATTTAATCCGGGATTTTCTTCCCTGGGATCTCCTGAGGCATCAGTGGGCAGAAAAAGATTACTGCCCACTGCCTTCAAGCCGGCTGGATTGATGAAGTCATGCAGTGTTACCTGCGCGGTTGCAATAGTCTGCTGTGCTCCGTCCAGCGCAGAGAGCATGCCACTTGAGTCAATCTGGATGGCGACGGTCTCAGGCGGCACAGCGAATTCCGGCTGCAAGCGGTCGCCGTTGCTGGTGACAATGTAGCCGTCCTTATCTAACTTGAATGCCCCGGCCCGGGTATAATACTCAATCCCGTCCCGGACGATCTGAAAAAAACCCCGTCCTTCAATGGCCCAGTCAAGCTCGTTGCCGGTCTGGGAATAATCGCCTTGGGTAAAGATTTTATAGACCGCAGTGGAGCGCACCCCCATACCGACCTGCACGCCGGTGGGAACCTGGTTGCCGCCCACCGTTTCCGCTCCCACCGCCCGCAGGGAGGTATAAAAAAGATCCTCAAACTGGGTCTGGCTTTTTTTGAAGCCGCCGGTATTGACATTGGCCAGGTTATTGGAAATGACGTTGAGCTGCAGTTCCTGGGCATTCATGCCGGTGGTGGAGGTAAAGAGTGCTCTGATCATGTTTTTCTCCTGCTGTTGCGTGAATTTTTTATGGTGAGCCAACAGCGGCTGTTTTTACTGTGGGGTAGCTGCGGTATTTTTTATTAAAAGAGTCAAATTTTCCGTTAACTCGTCAATTTTCCGACAGTGCTGATGGCCTTGTCATCCATCTCATCAAAGGTGCGTATTACCTTCTGTTGGGCCTCATATGCGCGGTGCAGATCGACCATGCTGGTCATCTCGCTGACCAGGGAGACATTCGAGCTTTCGAGAAATCCCTGTCTGACCGTGAAGTCGGTGGCCGGTTGCTCCTGGGCCCCGGGCATTTTCAGTCTGAAAAGGTTGGTTCCTTCCTTTTCGATATCAGTCAGGTTGTCAAAGGTGGCGATGTCAAACCGGCCGTTATTAACGCCGTCAACCATCAAGCTGCCATCCGTGGCTACGGAAACCTCGTTGCCGTTGATGACAATGGGCCCGCCATCACCTAAAACCAGATGGCCATCCGGGTTCACCAGTTGCCCTTCGCTGTTGAGGAGAAAGTTGCCGGCCCTGCTATAGCGCACACCCTGGGGGGTCTGCAGCTTGAAGAACCCGTTGCCGCTGATGGCGAAATCCAATTGATTGCCGGTATTCTTGGCCGGGCCTTCCTGTTGGTTTGTCAGTATTTTAAGGGCTTTACCGACACGCTGACGGTTATGGTTGGTGGTGTAGAGCATCTCCCAGAAGGTGACATCTTCCTTTTTGTAGCCGGGCGTATCGACATTGGCCAGATTGTTGGTGATCTGGTTCAGTCGCTGGCTCTGGGCAAGCATTGTTTCCGTGCCTTCAATGAGGCCTAAACGATTTTTTATAAACATGAATCCTCCGGCAAGAAGTGTTTTTTGGGTACTTGTGCAACTCATGTGCCAAACGGATTATAGTGGTTGGGGAGGGGTGAAGGTTGCTGCTGATTTTTACGGCGGAACAAATTTATCATTTAAAATTGATACGTTACGATGTTTGGCTGGTAACGGGGCTGGCTGATGACGTGCGCAGTTTGGGTAGGAACGGAGCTGGCAAGAGGTGATGGGGGGAAGAATTTTCCCGGTTGAGGGTTATACCTGGTATTTCTGATTTGTCCGGTAGACAAAGGCCAGAATCTCGGCAACAATGAAGTAGGTCGATTCGGGGATAGCCTCATTGAGATCGAGTCTGGAAAGAACCTCAACCAGATCGGCGTCTTCGTGGATCGGGATATCATGCACCCGGGCGAGCTCAAGCAGTTTTTCCGCCAGATGACCTATTCCTTTGCCGATCACCTTGGGGGATGCGTCTTTTTCCTTGTCATAGCGGAGGGCAACGGCTTTTTTTTGTCGGATATTTTTGTCGGAGCGTTTTCTGTCAATCATAATTTCAGAACTCCTGATGTCGTGACGTAATTTTAATAAGTTATGCCACTACTCCGGATTCTGGCCTGTTACCAGTTTGAGTGCCTAAACATACATGACCGGGGAATAGGTAACCCCGAGCATGAAAATGTATTTACGAGCTAATCCCATCTCCGCAAGCGGAAACAACGAAGCATGAAAATTCGCGGGCATGGCCCACTCCTGCAGGATGCATTACGCGCTGGGGAAAGGACTTTCGGATAAAACACAAGTATAGCAAATGACCGTCAAGCTTTATGGACACACTGTTACTACCTGTAATCTTTATACGATTTTTTATTTTCACGGTAAAATTAAAGGGGTTATCTGATCAGAAAGTACCTCAACTTCAAGTGCTTTATACCCTTAAGGGGCACAAGGGCATTTCAAGTACTTTAGGCACTCTTCTCGAACCGCAATTCGGGTATCAACGTAAAATCTGCCGAGATCAGGTTCAATGAATTCCTAAAATCTCACGGGAAAGGTTGCAGTTATATTTGACCTCAATTACTGTTAATTTTCAATGAAATTAAAAAATCTTCTTTCAGCCAGGCTGAAAAACCGCTACAAACGATTTCTTGTTGATGTGGTGCTGCCCGACGGAACCGAATTGACGGCGCATTGCCCGAATACCGGGAGCATGCGGGGCTGTCTTGAGCCGGGAAACCCGGTCATGCTGTCCCGCTCCGACAATCCGGCCCGCAAATATCCCTTTAGCCTGGAAATGATTCAGGTGGATGGCTTCTGGGTGGGGATAAATACCGGCCTCACCAATCATCTGGTGCGGGAAGCCATTGAAAACGGAGTGATAACAGATTTTGGCGAGATTTATCGGATCCAGGCAGAGATCAAGGTTTCCGCCAGTAGCAGGCTTGATTTTCTGCTCTTTCGCGGGCCGGAGAAAATCTATTTGGAAGTAAAAAACTGCACCTTAGTCGAGGAGAGACGAGCCATGTTCCCGGATGCAATAACCGCCCGCGGTACGAAACATCTGCGGGAGCTGGCAGAACTTTCCCACGCCGGGCATGGAGCGGCGATTTTCTTCTGCGTGCAGCGCATGGATGGAGAGATCTTTGCCCCGGCAACCCATATTGATCCGCTCTATGCCCGGACGCTGAAGGAAGTTGTCGAGCAGGGTGTGAAGGTGCTGGCCTATCAGGCCCTGGTGAGCCCTGCGGAAATCCGTTTGACCCATGCCATGCCGGTGCAACTAGTACAATGTAAAATTTAAATCTTCGTATTTTTTGTGTGATATTTGTTATTGTCGTCTTCAAAATACAAGGAGGACGACATGTCTCCACAATACAGAGTGACATTAGCAAAAGAAGAACGGAAAGATTTGGAGGCTATCTCAGCCAAGGGGAGAAGGGCAGCCCGCACCGTATTATATGCTCGAGCATTACTTCTGCTTGATGCGGGGGAACATGGGCTGAAGTGGGTTATCACTCAGGTCGCAGAAGTTTTAGGGACAACAAATCGAAGTTTAGAGCACTTAAAAAAACGTTTTGTAGAAGAAGGTCTTTCTGCCGCCATTAAACGTAAGGAGCGAGAGACCCCTCCGCGCGAAATCCAATTCGGAGGAGAATTTGAAGCACATCTTTTGGCCTTGGCATGTTCGGATGCCCCCGCAGGTAAAAAACGATGGACAGTACGTCTGTTGGCTGAGAAAATGGTCGAGCTGAAGATGGTACCGAGTGTTTCTCAGATGACGGTATGTCTCTCTTCTCCCGTGCCTCTTTCAGAGCAACCTAGGGGTGAGGTGGTAGGGTTTTAATGGACACTTTCTTAAGAGTGGATTTATAGTCCGTGACGAGGTGTTCAATGAAAAAGAAAAGACAGAAGTATACTCAGGAACGTGCCTGCAGTGTTTAGTGGCTCTTTAGCTTGTTAAGGTTCTTGCACATGCGCACTTACACCATTGCTCCTACGACACCAATATCTTTAAAAGCGATGGCTTCGCTGTTCGCCGGCGCATTCGGGACAATCTGGCTATTCATTGAACCGCTCGGACTGTTTGGGTTAGTTCCTCCAGTGGACGGCATCGCAGGTATCATTATGTACCTAGTGCTTGGACGGAAAGATATTAGCTACGAGCAATCAGTTAGTTAGTGCGATTTTTAAAAACGAAGATTCTGAGAATTGCTTCATTTTTCGCGGGACATTAAGATGTGTATATGGTACTATGTGTTTGAAAATACAAAG
>JAHILF010000006.1 GCA_018897105.1 Pseudomonadota bacterium | reverse complement strand
GAAGATGCGAGCTGAAGTGGCGGCATGGAACACCGACCGGAATAACCGCCAGACTAAGGTTGATTGGCAGTTCAAAACAGACGATGCGCGAATAAAACTAAAACGACTTTATCCGAAACTTTAACGTATACTATGTACTAGAAGGAAGCAAGGCCGGCCACGATTCTCATGACATAGATGTGGATGAGGGAGCGAGAGGGGCATCTGGGGCATTCTTGAGGCCGTTATGGCGAGCGCCGCGATATCAGGCCAAAGGAGGTGGCTTGCCACCTTTCTTTTATCGAAATATCCAGCCTTTTAAAATGCTCCTTGAATCAGCCCTGGTAACATGTTATTTTTTTCAATTCTATTACATGGTTGCTGAACGAATTCTTCATCAATACATAAACCTGCCTGACAGGATGTAACGATAAGGGGAGCCCTATGAAACTGACCGATATCCTTTCTGTGGAACAATGGATTGAACTTGAAAAAGACATTCATAAAAATTCAGGCTTAAACCCCACGGTTTATGATACCCAAGGGGTCAGCATCACCCGGACCACCACCTGGCCCAACAAGCTCTGTCCTGAAATCAAAGCCATTCCCAAGGGCCAGACCTTTATCTGTTCCACAGCACATCAGAACATTGCCGGTGAAGCGCAAAGCAGTCGTAAACCCGTGGTGGACTCCTGCGACGCCGGACTTCTCAAAATCGTCGTGCCCATTTATGTAAATGATACCTTTGTGGGTGCTGCGGGCGGCTGCGGCCTTATCCTTGAAGGTGCTGAAGTGGAGGGTTTCTACGTCGGCAAAACCCTGGGAGTAGAGGAAGAAAAAATCGAGGAACTGGCTCAAAGCGTTCCGGTCATATCCGAAGAAAAGGCATGGAGCGTGGCGAATTTCATCAAGGAACGGATAGATTCCATCGTGGACGATTACATGAAAAAGGCATAAGGCCATGTCGCAGAACGATACAAACCCCTTTTCCGCCATTGCCCACCTGGAAAGCATCAAACAGTGCATCCAGTGCGGGACATGCAGCGGATCCTGCCCGTTGGCAGACCTGATGGACCACGCGCCCAGGGAGCTGTTCGCCCTGCTCCGGGAAGGTGCCTTTGATGAGGTCCTTCATTCAAACACCCCCTGGTTCTGCGTGTCCTGTTATGCCTGCATGGTCCGGTGCCCCCGAGAAATCCCGGTCACGGACCTGATGTACGCGTTCAAGGAAGTCATCACAAAACAGGGAACCGCTCCCAAAAACCTTAAAATGCCCGATATGTATCAGGCATTTTCCCACAATATTAAAGAAACGGGTAAGGTCACCGAATCCCAGGTGATGGCCCGTTACGGGATGAAGCATCCGCTGGATGCCCTGAAAAACATCCCCCTTGCTATAAAAATGCAGATGCGGGGCCGCCTTGAGCTTAAGGCGCAAAAAGTGGCTGACCCTAAATCCATCACCCGGTTGTTTGAACTCACTGAAATCCCGAAGGACAAGCCATGAAGATCTGTTTTTATCCAGGCTGTTCCTTTGCCACCTCCGCCGGATACAAGGAATCCACAGAGGCGGTGTGCCGGAAACTGAACATCGAACTGAATGAGATCCCGGACTGGAACTGTTGCGGCGCGACCGTCATGTTCGGAGAAAACAAACTGAGGGCCACGACCCTTGCCGCCCGGCATTTTGCCCTGGTGCAGACCATGGGTTTTGAGGACCTGGTCACCGGGTGCAATGCTTGCTACGCCACATTACGGAAAGCAGCCAGGCTCCTCGATAGGGACCGGGAACTTTTCCAAAAAACCCAGGAGGTTTTGCATAATCTTGGTCTTGAACTGGACCGGATTCCGAAAGTCCGCCACCTGCTTGAAGTCCTGATGGAAGCCATGCCGGACAGTACGTCCGATAAATATAAGACCCTTTCCGTGGGGGCCTATTACGGTTGCCAACTCACCCGGCCCGATCAGGAGCTGGACAAGGGGTGGTATCCGGAAATCCTGGAACACTTTCTTGCCAGAATCGGATTTTCCGTCAAGGAGCATTCGGCCAGGACCCAGTGTTGCGGTGCCTCCCATGCGGTGATTTACAAAAACGAATGCCAGGGGTTAAGCCACCGGATCATCCGGGAGATCGCAAACAAGGGCGCCCAGGTGATTACCACTGTCTGTCCCTTATGCCAGTTCAACTTGGACCAGGCCCAGACCCAAAACAACGAGCCCAGGCTTCCGGTAACCTATTTTACCCAGCTTGCCGGGTTGGCCCTTGGCCTTGCTCCGGCTGAGCTCGGATTAAATAAACTTCTTGTTTCAGCAGATAAGGTGTTGACCCGGCCATGACCACGCAAAACAAACCAAAAATCGGCGTCTATATCTGTCATTGCGGCATGAACATCGCCCCCAAGGTCGATGTGGAAGAGGTGGCGCGCTATATCCAAGAGCTGGATCATGTCACTGTTGCCCGTGACTACAAATTCATGTGTTCCAATCCTGGCCAGGACATGATTATCAACGATATCAAGGAACTTGGCCTGAACCGGGTGGTGGTGGCCTCCTGTTCCCCGCGCATGCATGAAAAAACGTTCAGGAATGCGGTAAGAACCGCGGGATTGAACCCCTATTATTTCCAGATGGCCAATATTCGGGAGCAGGTCTCATGGGTGACCAAAGATTCCCAGGAAGCCACGGAAAAAGCCAAATCAATGGTGGCAGCCGCGGTGGCCAGGGTCTTCTTTCATCAGCCGCTCGACACCCGTGAGGTCACGGTTGCAAAGTCCGTGCTGGTGATCGGCGGCGGGATTGCCGGCATGCAGGCCGCCCTGACCAGCGCCAATGCGGGATACCAGGTCTCTCTGGTGGAGCGGGAACCCTCCATTGGCGGGCATATGGCCAAATTCGACAAAACATTTCCCACTTTGGATTGCGCGGCCTGCATCATGACGCCGAAAATGGTGGATGTGCTGCAGCATCCCGGCATCACCCTGTACACCTGGAGTGAAGTGGAGAAAGTGGAAGGGTTTATCGGCAATTTCGAAGTCACCGTCAAAAAGAAACCGCGCTATGTGGATGAAAAAAAATGCACAGGCTGCGGCACCTGCATGCAAAAATGCCCGACCAAGAAAATCCTCAGCGAATTTAACGAAGGCTTGAGCTTCCGCACGGCGATTTACACGCCTTTTCCCCAGGCCGTGCCCAATGTGCCGGTGATCGACGCCACACACTGCCGGGTGCTTGGCCAGAATAAGAAGTGCGGAGTCTGCGCTAAATTCTGTGAAACAAAAGCCATCGATTTTGACCAGAAACCCGAATTTGTGACGCTTAAGATAGGTGCCATCATTACCGCCACGGGTTTTCAGGCCGTGAACCCCACCAGCCTGGAACAATACGGCTATGGCCGTTTCCCCGAAGTTTACACCAGCATGGAATTCGAACGTCTGAACAACGCCACAGGCCCCACGTCGGGAAAGGTATTGATGAAAAACGGCATGGTGCCAAAACGGGTGGCCATTATCCACTGTGTGGGTTCCAGGGACACCCGCCACAAAAAATACTGTTCCAGGGTCTGCTGCATGTACTCCATGAAATTCGCCCACCTGCTAAGGGAAAAAACCGGGGCTGAGGTATGGGAATTCTATATTGATATACGATCTCCGGGAAAACTTTACGAAGAGTTCTACAACCGGGTCCAGGAAGAAGGGGTGCGCTTTATCCGGGGCCGGGTGGCTGAAATTACGGACATGGTCGAAGACCCCGGGGACGAGGGACGTCTCACCGTGATCGCGGAAAGCACCCTGACCCGGCGGACAGTGCGCGTGCCCGTGGATATGGTGGTTTTAAGCGTGGGCCTTGAACCGGCCCGGGGCTCTGAGGATATCGGCAGGCTGCTGGGGCTTTCCAGGGACGGGGACGGGTGGTTCAACGAGCTGCATGCCAAACTGGCTCCGCTTGCCACCCCCATCAACGGGATTTTCCTTGCCGGCTGCTGCCAGGGTCCCAAGGATATTCCGGATACCGTGGCCCAGGCCATGGGCGCGGCAGGCGAAGCCATTGCCCTGCTTGCCAAGGGCATTGTCACCACCCAAGCCGAGATTTCCCGGATTGATCCGGACCTGTGCTCGGGCTGCAAGAGCTGCATCGAGTCCTGCACCTATTCGGCCATCCGCTTTGACGAGGCCCGCAAAGTGGCCGTGGTCAACGAGGCCCTGTGCATGGGCTGCGGCAGTTGCGCTGCTGCCTGCCCCAGCAGCGCCGCCGGGGTAAAACATTTTACCGACAAGCAGGTGATGGGCGAAATTGAAGCATTATTAATGTAATTTTAATAATATAATTTTTTTTGATGGTGAAATCCATGTCTGACGACTATCAACCCAAAATTATCGCACTGGTATGCAACTGGTGCACCTATACCGCGGCTGACCTGGCCGGCACCTCCCGGCTCTGTTATCCTTCCAATATACGGATGATCCGGATGATGTGCACGGGCATGATAGATCCCAAGTATATTCTGAAAGCCTTTCTGGATGGTGCGGACGGCGTGTTTATCGGCGGCTGCCATCCTGGAGATTGTCATTATATCAATGGCAATCTGAAGTTCAAAAAACGCATGGCCGGTATTGAGGCCATCATCAGCCAATTCGGATTTGAGGAAGACCGCTTGCGGCTCAGGTGGATCGGCGCGAGCGAAGGCCCTGAATTTCAGCATAATATGACTGACTTTATCCAGACGATCCAAAACATGGGTCCGAGCCCGGCAAAAGGGCTCATGGTTCTTTAAGCGAGGTGGTTATGTCCGTATATGCAATGGTAAAAGATGCAAGCCCGACTGTGGCGGTAAAAGCAGCGCTCACCAAACTTCTTTCCCAGAACCTGGTTGACGCGGTGCTGGTGGCGGCAAAATCACCTTATTCGGCATTGCCCATGCCGACCCTGTTTGCCGAGGCCTCGGCAATGGACGGTATTGATCCGCTGGCGCCTGCCGCGCCGTTTAACGCTGCCCGTCAGGCGGCAACCGTCAGCCGCCAGGCAACCGGCAAGCGGCTGGCGCTGGTGCTGCGGCCCTGCGAAATCCGCGCGCTCATTGAACTGGTGAAACTCAATCAATGCACCTTGGAAAATGTCGTGCTGATCGGCATCGACTGTCTCGGCCGTATGGAAAACGAGGTGTTTTTACGCCATGCCTCGGCCCTGGGGGATGTGACATCGGAATTTCAGAAAAACACGTCGCTGCAGGATGACATTACCCGAACCTGCCAGATGTGCGAGCAGTTTGAACCAGCCCACGCGGATATCGCCATGAGCACCCTCGGCATGGCTGAAAATTCGGTCCTGTTTGCCTCGGGAAGCGAAACCGGGGAAGCGCTGCTCAAGGAACTGGGCCTCTCACCTGCGGAAAACCCCGCGCAAAGGGAAACTGTAACCAAGCAACTCCGGGAAAAGCGAGCCGCCTGCAAAAAGGAAGTCTTTGCTGAAACCAGTGAAAAAATCAACTCCATTGAAAAATTTGAGAAAATGATCGGCACCTGCCTGAACTGCTACAACTGCCGGCAGGCGTGCCCGGTCTGCTACTGCCGGGAATGTGTGTTTTTGACGGATGTGTTTGCCGCCAGGCCGGAAACCCTGCTGCGCCGGGCGCAAAAACGGGGCTCAGTCAAACTCCCGACGGACACCACCATGTTTCACCTCACCCGGCTCAGCCACATAGCGCACTCCTGTGTTGGTTGCGGTCAGTGCAGCAGCGTGTGTCCGAGCAACATTCCGGTGGCCGATATTTTTACCACGGTTGCCGCGCAGGTGCAGGCCGCATACGACTACGTGCCGGGCCGGGATGTCCAGGAACCGATCCCTTATCTGATATTTGCAGAAAAGCAGAAAAGCGGCGAACCAAAATGAATCAGCCAGCCAAAATAGTTGTGATCGGCGCGGGAATCAGCGGGATTCGCAGCGCCCTGGATCTTGCCGAACTGGGCTATAAGGTCTGTTTGCTTGACCGGGCTCCTGCCATGGGCGGCATTCTCACCCGCCTTGACCGTCAGTTTCCCAATAACCATTGCGGCATATGCCGGATGCTGCCCATGTTTGACCGGGATAACAGCGAGGCCTTCTGCCTGCGCAAGGGCTTGTCCCATGACAACATCGAGCTGCTCCTGTCTACCGAGGTGACAGGGGTTGAGGGCAATCCCGGCAACATGACCGTAACAATGGTAAGGCAGGCCACCGGAGTTGATGCCGACCGCTGCATCGGCTGCCGGGAGTGTGAAAAGATCTGCCCGGTGGAGGTCCCGGACTCCTTCAATGCAGAGCTGGGAAAACGCAAGGCGATTTATCTTGAGGTTCCCTACCAGAGGCCCAATCAGCGGGTCATTGATCTGCAGGCCTGCACCCGCTGCGGGGAATGTGTCAAGGTCTGTCCCACTGCTGCCATTGATTTGGATATGAAGCCTGAGATACTCACTTTTGAAAACATCGGCGGGATTGTCTTAGCCTCCGGCACCGGCCTGTTCAATCCCCAGGATACGGACGTCTATGGCATGGACCACTTCCCCAATGTGGTCACCAGCAGCGCGTTTGAACGAATCTTAAGCAGCAGCGGCCCGTATCAGGGCAGCCTGATGCGTCCATCAGACCAGCACCCGCCCAGGAAAATCGCCTGGATCCAGTGCGTTGGCTCGCGCAATCCGATGATCGGCGCGGATTACTGCTCCAGCGCCTGCTGCATGATTTCCATCAAACAGGCCCTGTTTGCCAAGGAACGGCTGGGAAGCGATACGCAAACCACGATTTTTTATATGGATATGCGCACCTTTGGCAGGGATTATCAGCGTTACCGGGATCAGGCGGAAAAAGAAAACAAGGTGGCCTTCGTGCGCTGCCGGATTCACAGCATCGAACCGGGTGATGAAGAGGGCAATCTCAAAATCAGCTATGTGGATCACAGCGGCAAACCCGTTAACGCGGTTTTTGATATGGCGGTTTTGGCAACGGGCAAGGATCCTTTGCGAAAAATTCCCGATTTTGCCGCACATCCCGGTATTATTGCCACAGACGCGGTCTCGGAATGGATGGATATCGGCAGTGCCGTGGTGAGCGCCAGTGCTGTTTCGGAACGCCTGGTACGAATGCTCTCCTCTGCCGGGATCAGTCCTGAAAAACAGGCAGCCCCCCCCCTGTCCGATAAGGTTGCAGCCCCTCCCCATCTGCAGGTGGTTCTCTGCTCCTGCCATGGCTCACTGGACAAGGTCCTTGCAGAAAACCAGCTGGCCGCGGAACTCAAAAAAATCCCCGGCAGAATGGATATCATGCAGGTAAAAAGCGTTTGTGATGCGGAGGGCCTGGAGAAAGTCAAGGAAACCCTGGAAAGCGGACCCGCCAACCGGCTGCTTTTTGCCGCCTGCGACACCCAGGTGTTTTTGCCGAAGCTCAGGCAGCTGGCCGCACAAACCGGTATCCCCAAGGAATTCATGGATGTGGTCAATCTGCGCGTCCTGGCAGAGAATGCCTCTTCGCCAGAGGTGCTTGGTGAGATGATGCAGCAACTGGAGATGCGGGCAAACCGCCTTTTCAGGAAAAAAATAACCCCAACGGATAGCCGGCCCATCCGGAAAACAGCTTTAGTCATCGGCGGTGGTCCGGCAGGCCTGAGTGCAGCCCTTGCCCTGGCTGCGCAAAAAATCAAGGTCATTCTGGTTGAGAAACAGGAAACCATCGGTGGAAATTTTGCAAATATTTATGATGCGCAAAACCGGGAGATGATCGGGCAGCTCATAGCTGAAGCCAAAGACCAGCCGCTGATTACCATTCATACCGACACCGAAGTCATCAACAACGCAGGTGTTGCCGGTCAGTTCGCGGCGAGACTCCGTGACAAAAACGGTGCGGAAATCACGATTCTGCATGGGGCGGCGGTGATCGCCACCGGCGGCGGCAAGGCGGATCTCCCAGCAGATACCCGAGCCGACAATAAAATCATCTCACTTTATGACCTGGAAGCGGAGTTGAACCAGCCGGGCATGGATGCCGCCAACATCAATACCGTGGTTTTCATGCAATGCGTCGGCTCCCGGGAAGAACCGCGCAATTATTGCAGCCGGATCTGCTGTTTAAAATCATTAAAAACAGCGATGAAGCTGAAAGAGTTGAATCCGGATTGCAATATCTCTATTTTTTACCGGGACATGATGACCTATGGCGAATCGGAAAAATTTTATACCCAGGCCCGGGCCAAAGGCATCATTTTTATCCCCTTTGAAAAACAGGAAAAACCGCAGATAAAAATCGAAGCAGGCCGTGTTTTGGTGCAAGGATTTGACCCGGTGCTTAATGAGCCGGTTTGTCTTGAGGCAGATCGGGTGGTGCTGGCCTCCGGCCTGATCCCCAACCCGGTTGACGTGGTTGCCCAGGCGTTTCAGGTGTCAACGACCCGGGACGGCTTTATCCGGGAGGCTGACAGCAAATGGCGGCCGGTTGATACCGGCAGGGAAGGCATTTTTGTCTGCGGCCTGGCCAGGGGCCCGGTGCGGGCTGACGAGGCTGTCCAGGAAGGCAAAGCTGCTGCGTTGCGCGCCCTGCGCATTCTTGCCAGAGACACTATTGCCGCTTCCCGGCATTCGGCCTATGTGCGGCACGCCATCTGTTCCCTGTGCGAACGCTGCATTGCAATATGTCCTTTTGACGCCAGATTCATTGATCCGGATCTGGGCCGGATCATGGTTGATCCTGTCGCCTGCCAGGGATGCGGGTTATGCGCGGCCGAGTGCCCGAACGGCGCCACGCTGATCGGTGATTTTGAAGAGTACGGCGTGCTGGATGAGATCGAGGCCGCGCTGGGATGAAAAAACAACTTATCAAATAACTCATAGCAAAAATCCAGAATGGACAAATTTTATATCATACTGATATTATTTCCATTGTGTGCTTTCCAGGCTTTTGTTTCTTATCAGGCATTTAGGTACCGGAGAACTTATTGGGTATGGCCAACATTTGTAGGTTTTAAAACAAGGAAAGAAGAAATAAGTTCAAAACCCTATGCTTTCTTCATCGGTATCATGTTCTGTATAAGTACGATATTTTTCGGGCTTTTAATAGTCGGCGGGATAGTCCGAAATTAAAAATAATATGGCGAAGAAAACATCAGCTAACAAATTGAAATAATTGTAAAAACAATATAATCATAGGACCAATGATGGAAACCCTAACCATACGGAAACCTTCTTTAATCAAGCAAAAGGCGCCGCTCCGGGATAGTACGCATTTGACGGATATGTGCATGGCCTGCGGCACCTGTTCCGCAGGATGCCCCTTAACCGGTGTTGACGGATTTGATCCCCGCAAAATCATCCGCATGGTGCTCATGGGCAGGGATGAGGAACTGATCGAATCCAAACTGCCGTGGCTGTGCACCATGTGCGGCAAATGCGAACACGCCTGCCCCATGGGAATCAATATTATCAGTACCATCCGCACCATTCGGGGCATGGTTGACCGCAACAAGGTGCCGGGCATGATCCACAAAGGCATTGAGCTTTGCCTGGAGACCGGCAACAACATCGGCCTGCCGGAAGAGGATTTTGTCTTTATTATTGAAGATGTCGGGGCAGAGCTTGCCGCTCTGCCCGGTTTTGCCGATTTTAAGGTGCCTATTGATAAAAAAGGGGCCAACCTTCTGCACACCCTGCACAACAAGCTGGTCAATACCCAGAACGAAGACCTGCTTCACTGGTGGAAAATATTTTATGCCGCCCAGGAAGACTGGACCGTGCCCAAGCAAAATTGGGAAGGCGTCAACTGGGGCCTTTTTTCCGGTGATGACGAGGCCATGAAGCTTTCCGTGGGACGTATTGTCGACAACATGGAGCAGCTTGGCATCGTCAATCTCATGTACCCCGAATGAGGACACGCATATATGGCGACCCGGACTGGGTTGCGAAAATGGTTCCCGGATTTTTTTGATAAGCACCAGGCATTCACCGTTTTTGATTTGCTGGTGGACTACCTTAAGTCCGGCAGGATCAAACTGGATACGTCCATGTTCGGACAGCGCGTGGCCTATCATGACCCCTGCAACTACGGCCGGAAATCCGAGGAAGTTTTCGGGCACGGATATTTCGAAGAGCCGCGTTGGGTATTGGATCAGTTTGTTGCTAACTGGGTCGATCTTTATCCGGCAAAGGCAAACGGCTATTGCTGCGGCGGTGGTGGCGGTACCATGCTGACGCCCTATAGGGAAGAACGGCTCCATTACGGCCTCAGGAAGATTGAGCAGATCAAGCGCGTCAATCCGGAGATGATTGTGGTGCCATGCCATAGCTGCCACGGCCAGATCAAGCAGCTCCTGAAAGAACACGATATGGATATCCCGGTGAAATACCTCTGGGAAATGGTGGCTGATGCCTTGATCATGGATTAAAGGGGCACCGCGAGCGCCCCTTTTTTGCATAGTGATCACAGAAGTGGCCGAAAAAATAGTTTCCTTTGGGGTTGAGAGTTTCAGGTTCCGGGTATAGGGTAATAAAAAGAGACCCGGAATCAGAGAGCCCGCAACCCAACATGAAAGACACTGTTACCAAAAAGATCTGTTGCCTGCTGTTTATTGTTCTGCTGCTTGCCGTCCGGCCGGAAACAGCCCCGGCGCTGACCGGCCGGATCAACATCAACACCGCATCCGCGCAGCAGCTGCAGGAACTCCCCTATATCGGGGAAAAGCGCGCCCAGGCCATTGTCGCCTATCGCCAGAGCCACGGGCCCTTCCACAGCCTGGACCAACTCGTTGATGTAGCCGATATCGGAGAAAAATCCCTTGAGGCGATTAAATCCTACCTGGCGCTTGACACCGGCTCTCCCCGGGAAACCAGCCCAAGCGACGTCACTTTTCACAAAAAAATCTCCACCGGTCCCGGCGATATCATTGTCCTTGCGGACGGCAAATATTTCCCCACCCTGGTTGATTACCTCAAAACCGCTGAGCATTCTATTGACATGACCATGTTTCTTTTCAAGACAACCAGCTCGCCCGGCAACAAACCGGCCATACTGGTCAATGAGCTGATTGCCGCCCGGAAAAAAGGGGTCGATGTCCGACTTGTCCTGGAAAATTCAGGTTATGATGAATCTCTCAACAAGGAAAACGAGAGTGTTGCCAGAAAACTCCGCAAATACAACATCCGTGTTTTCTTTGACTCGCCGGACACCACTACCCATGCCAAGATTGTGGTCATTGACCGGCGCTATTCATTTATCGGCAGCCACAACCTGACCCATTCCGCCCTGGCCTATAACCATGAAGCTTCACTGCTGATTGACAACAGCGATCTGGCGGCCCAGCTTACCGCCTATATGGATACTCTGCATTAGCAGGGAGCTGCAGCAAATGGGCAGGAGTAAAAACATGCCCATTGCACAACAACCCCAACAGGTGTTGGAGTTGCCGGAGACGGCTGGACCGATCAGTCCCAGCCGGCAGCCCCGCATTACCGGAAATCTGTCCGGACCACCTTCTCATTCACTTGCAGCTCGGTTGGTTTTCCCGGCAACAGGAGGAAGCATTGCCTGATCTTACCCGTTCCACGCAAGTCCTCACATCCTCATCCGACCTGGCGAGCTACCATTACAACCTTGGTGCCCGCCATTTCTCCGAAGGCAACTTTGCCCAGGCAGCCCTATCCTACCTGGAGGCAGGGGCAATCAATCCTGAAGATCCTGACATTTTTTTCAACCTGGCCCTGACCATGAAAGAAATGGGATATCTGGACGAGGCAAAAGAGTATTATGAAAAAGTGCTGTCCCTAACCCCTGATGACCCGGACACACACTATAATCTCGGCGTGCTGCTCAAGGAGATGGGTGCACCGGAGCTGGCCGTCAGCTCCTTTGAAAAAGTCATCGCCCTTGACCCAAATTACCTTTCCGCCCACAAATATCTGGCCGGACTCTTCCAGCTGCTGGGTCGCAAAGACCAGGCCCTGGCCAGCTATCGCAAAGTAATTGAAATCAATCCGGCCAGTGAATCCGCCCAGCATATGCTGGAGGCCCAAGAGGGCAAGACCACCGCCACCTGCCCTCTTGGCTATGCCAGGGAACTTTTCGATCAGTTCTCCGACCATTTTGACGACGCCATGCTGACCAAACTGGCGTGCACCATCCCTGCCCAGTTGCGGCTGGTGATGGATGATTACCCCAGTGACAAATTTTTTGCCAAAGGCCTGGATATGGGATGCGGAACCGGACTTTCAGGACTTGCCTTCAGCGACTGTGTAACCCATTTTACCGGCATCGACCTGTCGGGGAAAATGCTGGCTAAGGCCGTGGAAAAGGAAGTGTATACGGCACTGGACAAAAACGATATTCTCTCGTTTTTAGAAAAAACAGCAGAGACATTCGACTTCTTTCTCGCCGCCGATGTCTTCATCTATCTCGCTGACCTCACACCAATTTTCGGTCTGATCAGGGAAAAGGCGCGAAGTCATGCCTCATTTCTTTTTTCCACCGAGATATGCGCGGAGAATTACTGCCTGCAGACAACCGGACGTTACGCCCAGGCTGAAAGCTACATCAATGCCCTGGCGGACAACTGTGATTTCAAGGTGTATTGCCGCCACTGGGTCAATCTGCGCAAAGAAAAAAACAAATGGATCAAGGGCAATCTCTTTCTACTGACCGCTTGAACTAAGGGCCTGTTCAAAAATAACAGGCTCTAAGCTTTTTTCCTGCGTACCAGCACCTTTTTCCTGCCGGTGCCGCCGCTGCTTCCTGCCGAACGGCGCACCAGTACCTTTTTCCTGGCAGGCTGCAGCGCTTTGGCGCCCTCACCCTCCATCTGCGCACCATCAAGGGTCTGCTGATAGCTGCAGCCGGCCCGGGGACACCGGAGAACCGTCCTGCCTGCTGCCGTCTTTTTCTCCACCAGAAAGGGAAAACCGCAGCCTGGACAGGTTACGGCATGGGGTCGGGACCAAGCCATGAATTCACACCCTTCCCCTGGGCAGACATACAGTTCTTTTCCGGTGGGGGTCCGTTTGACGACAAGGGACTCCTGTCCACAGAGCGGACAGGGCAAATCCATTTTCTGCTGCCCTGGCTCATACGATTCCGCGTGACGGCAGGCAGGATAGCCCGAACAGACCAAGTATCTGCCGAAACGATCACTTTTCAGCATGAGGGGTTTGCCGCAATCCGGACAGGATCGCCCCTGCGGTGCCTCAGCCGGTGCCGGAGCATCAACTGCCGCCTCTACGGACATAAGCTCGGCAGCCTGCTGACCGCTCTCTTCCGCAACCGGAAGCGGCTCTTCAAAAACAGTCCCCTGCTCAGCCTCTTGCATCTCCGGCATCTCTGGTTCCACTGCTTCCGTAACCGCCGCGACAACCGTTTTAACCTTTTCAGGGGGCGCGGTCTCTTCTTCATCGGGCATCTCTACCTGGGAGGCGCTTTCCGCGCTGGAGGGCCGGACCTCATCTACCTCAACCTTTTCCCGGGGCTGGGCAGCGGCCATGGTCATTTCCGGCATCATCTCTGCAAGCCGCTGTGGTGCTTCAACTTGCAGCGTATCCTCATCGGTTGCTGCGGCTTGTGTCTCCCCGATAAGATTTTCCCCCAGGGACGGTTCCTGGATAACCCGAAAATCCGCCATCTCCACCGCCGGCGGCATTGCCGATTCCGCTGTCGGCCCTGACATGCGGCTCTCCGGCTCAGGGCTTTTAATGATGTTCTTTGATTTTTTCTCCCGGACCGGGACTGCCCTGGGAACCTGAATTTTGACCAGGGGTACGCCATGCATAATGAAGTTCTGATCAAACTGTTTCAGGGCAAAGTCAAGGGATTTGCGACCGCTGACCACCTCACCTACCGTCTGCTCAAAATAGGCCGAAAAGTTGATGCCCTTCATGGCCGGAAAGGCTCGGTTCAAGGTGGCTACCACCTTGCCGGCATTACCCTCGATATGAAAGCCACCCCTGGCATCAATGGCAAGGTATTTCTTATCAAGCATCTCCTGCAGCATAAGAATCAAAACTGACTCCAGGGGCAGAGCAAACTCAGCGAGATCCTCACAAAAAGAATCAAAGGAATAGTATTCTGCGGTGACGCCGGTGGACTGCTCCGGGATGACCTGCTCCACTGTGAGTTCCTGGCCGACCTGTAAATCCTGCAGAGGACAGTCCGGCAACAGGTAAAGATCATAGCCTTTGGCAAATGCCTTGAGAAATCCCTTTTCCGTCAACAAAGGGCTCCGCCCCTGAAACAAGCAGCCACCCGCAGCACATTCCATCAATAGATTGCGGCCAACCGCCTCGGGCATCTGACTGGCCAGGGCCCGGTCCCGGATCAGATCATACAGCTGCCGCTCATTGGCGGGCAAAACATCCTGCAGCTGATTACCGGCAAGACCGGGAAGCAGTGGAAGAATGACATGGCCGTTTGGCTGCCGTTCAATCAGTTCCCCGCTGCCAAAAATGGTTGACACCTCTTTTCTGATACGGGGCAAAATGACCTGATACGGCAAGGGGATCACGGCAAAAGGGGCTGAAATGAGACCGGTCTGTCTGCCATCAATGGGGAGTCCGGCATGGAACTTCTGCAGGGCCTGCAACACCTTGGCCGGTCCCATTCCGAGATGGATATAACCGTCATGCAGTAACTCGGCGAGGCGATATGGCATGGGCGGTTCAATGGTAAAATCCGACTCCGCCACATCTATAACTGCAAGGGGCCGACCCTCAAAAAGGGCCAGGGCCTTTTTCACCTCACCCTGATCTCTGAAAAAGCCATCATCCGTTATTCCATA
Source organism: Pseudomonadota bacterium (assembly GCA_018897105.1). GTDB lineage: Bacteria > Desulfobacterota > Desulfobulbia > Desulfobulbales > SURF-16 > SURF-16. The sequence continues at coordinate 2,161 of JAHILF010000006.1, read as the reverse complement.
GGCCTCCTGCAACCGCACCTTGACCGCCCCACTCGGGGTTGATACCCGGGCTACAATCTGCCATTTCGCCGGAGCGGAAAAGGCATCGACTTCCGCCTCCCTTTCTTCCAGCAGGAAAAGAGCGGTGAGAGCGGCAAAATTCAAAGGCAGACCACCTGGACCGTTGACGGTACCGACCAATCGGCTCAGATGGCGTAACAGGCAGCTGTTAAAAAGTGAGCGGATATAAAATGCCGCAGCCGCACTGTCCTGAACAGGCTCAACCAGACGGAATGCTTCCGCCAGCTCCTCCTCCCCGAAACCTGCGATATGGACTCGCCTGATCCCTTTCTCCCCCTTCGAAGCGGCGAAAACGAATTTGCTCAGCATCCAGCTCCAGTACTCTCCCCGCTGATCACTCTCCAGCGCCACATAAATATCCTTATACAGATTGGTCAGCAGGTCTCTGGCAAACGCCATCTCCGCTTCCGCCGGCACAAACTGAAAACCTGTTTCCCCGGCGAATAATTTTACGGCGTTGAGATGATGATTGACCTTCATGGGTGCTGATCGCAGCAGCAGTGTTTCATGCGCGCCACCGGACTGCTCAGAGAGAGCCTTTGCCTTTGCCTCTGATTCGACTATTACCAAAGATGTCATTTCATGTGGCTCCTGCCGGAAAAAGTAATGATAACAATGGGAACGCAATTTATTGTAGCGATTATCTGTTAGAAAAGCAAAATATAGATTTTTCCCCTGCCCTTCTGTATGCTGAAAGGAGAAAAATCGAAAAAATATCGCGTTGCCGTGCCGGCATATATCCCGGCAACTTCAGGGAAACAAACAGCGCCACAAATCATTACAGGCCGCGGGACATATATGGCACTCATCACACATCAGGGCATTTCTGACGCCATTGCCAACCTCCAACCAAATCCAGTCACCCTCAAGGGCCGTCTCGTCAGCCTCATCCACTCCTACTTCCCCACTGATGAGAGGTTGGAGGAGATCGACTCCATCCCCGCCGAAGAGCTCATCAAACAACTGTGGGAGATTGATGACCCTGCCGGGATTCGCCAGAAAAAGAAAAACCTGAGCAGCCTCAAATCCTCCATAAACAAAGACTTAAAAAACTTGGCCCGACAGGGGAAAAATCCAGAAGGCCTGATCATCAACCGAGATAACGTCTTCACCATCTCCGATGAGCACAAAGACGACCTTTTGCAGAAACTGGGACTGAGCGGCGCCCTCGATCCCAAGGACATTCTCACCCTGATGCGCGGCATTCTTGACAGTGCCATGCAGGGCGACGGCCAAAAAGAAACCGCAACCTCACTGCTCAAGGAACTTGATAAAACCAGAGAGATGATCGCCAAGGCCGCCGGCCTAGGCGATGCTGCTCAGCCCAAATCAGCCCCCGGGACGGGAATCACGGATGCTGCAGCAGGCAGATCGCTGGACGGAGCAGCAATTACAGGAACTATACCGGGTGAAGATGAAAGACAAACCGCGACAACTGGAGGCAAAGCCGAAGAAGAGCCAGCTGGCCCGACAATGGATATGGGCGCTGGGGGGGCAGACGGTGCTGAAGACAAATCTGCTGGCGAGGAACTGCTCGACGACGACGAGTTTAAGCTACTGGATGAGACGGAGATCCTTGAACAGGAAGCCGAAATTGCCGTTGATGCCCCAGGCGCAGCGGATGCCGCCTTGGCAGAGGGTGAGTTGTCCGAACAGGGAACGGGAGAAGGTACCCAAGGGGATGGCGGAGCTGAAGCCGGTCCTGCTACGGAGGAACTACTCGACGAGAAAGAATTTGACATACTGGACGAGGCGGAGATCCTTGAACAAGAAACCGACATTGTCGATGATGTCCCAGGGGTAGCGGATACCGGCATGGCAGAGGGTGAGTTGTCCGAACAGGGAACGGGCGAAGGTACCCAAGGGGATGGCGGAGCTGAAGCCGGTCCTGCTACAGAGGAACTGCTCAACGAGGAAGAGTTTGAGCTACTGGATGAGACGGAGATCCTTGAGCAGGAAGCCGAAATTGCCGTTGATGCCCCAGGCACAGTGGATGCCGCCTTGGCAGAGGGTGAGTTGTCCGAACAGGGAACGGGCGAAGGTACCCAAGGGGATGGCGGAGCTGAAGCCGGTCCTGCTACAGAGGAACTGCTCAACGAGG
>JAHILF010000148.1 GCA_018897105.1 Pseudomonadota bacterium | reverse complement strand
GGCCGTGCCTCAATCGCAAAATCCTCGCCGGAGCACTGCTACGCCTGCGGTTTTGCTCAATCGGCGCAACCAAATCTGACCCAAATCCGGGCGCGATCCAGGTAAATTAACATTTTCCGAGTCCCTAAGTTAATGTTCGTTGTCCAAAGCCGAACAGATTCTGCACAAAACGGATCAATTCTGCCACTGTTTATATACATGTTCCAGGAAAATTTGAATATCTGGAATTTCCTGCTCAAGATATTTTTTCATTTTTTTCAATAAATTCGCTTCAATCTGCCTGACGCGTTCCCGGGAGATGTTAAACTGATCGGCAATGTCCTGCAGGGTAAGCGGTTCGTCACTGAGGAGGCGCGCCCCCAGAATCGTTTTCTCCTTTTCATTTAAGAAGTCTTGCAGTTTATCTAAAATTTCGGCCATCCGTTCCTTCATCTCAATATCGGCAACCAGTTCTTCGACCGATGGGCTGACGTCCGGCAGAAAATTCTTCTGTTCTTCATCGGAATCCTCCCGCACCGGGCTCTCCAGGGACACATCCCAGTTGTCCATGCGCTGGGACATCTCGATCACTTCGCTTTCCTTGACCCCGAGCCTTTCGGCGAGCAGTTTTGTTTCCGGCTGGAATCCCTGGGATTCCAGCAGTTTCTTTTCCTTGTTGAGGCTGAAAAACAGCTTGCGCTGGGCCTGGGTGGTGCCGATCTTCACCAGCCGCCAATTATCCATGATGAACTTGAGGATATAGGCGCGAATCCAATAGGCGGCATAATAGGAAAATTTGACGCCGCGATAGGGATCAAACTTCTTGACGGCCTGCACCAGTCCCACATTGCCCTCCTGAATCAGATCGAGAAAATTCTGCATCCAGTACTTCTGAAAATCCATGGCCACCTTGACCACAAGGCGCAGATTGGCCGTCACCAGTTCATAAGCTGCTTCCGGATCCTGGGTTTCATTGAAGCGGATGGCCAGTTCCTCGGTTTCTTCCCTGGTCAGGAGCCTGTGCTGGTTGATCTCCTGCAGATAGCGATGCAGCCCGGGGTGGCTGAGCGCCGGCAGATGCTTGTCATCCGATAATGCCAGCAGCGGATGAAAGGTCTGCTCTTCAGAGTTCTCAGTTTCGATTTCGATTTCGATTTCGCTTTCTTTTGTCATAATAGTATTCTAGAGTGAAGCGCAGTTTTAGTTTCTTTCTTGACAAGCAGAAACCTCCACTATATATCCACCTATTTTATATAGAATGTCCACAGTTCTCTACCTATTCTATAGGTAAAAGACAGAAAATTTACATCATTTCAGAAAATTCCGCCAGCAAAACAGAGGTTGTCAGTTACTCATGCAGCAAAAAAATATCCGAAATTTCAGTATAATCGCCCACATTGACCACGGAAAATCGACCCTGGCAGACAGACTGATCCAGCTTTGCGGTATGGTGACCGACCGGGAATTTAAAGACCAGTTGCTGGACAACATGGATATCGAAAGGGAACGGGGCATCACCATCAAAAGCCAGACCATCTGTCTTCCCTACAAAGCCAAGGACGGCAAAGAATATCTCCTCAACCTGGTTGACACGCCTGGCCACGTTGATTTCAGCTATGAGGTTTCCCGGGCGCTCTCTTGCTGTGAAGGGGCACTACTGCTCATTGACGCAGCCCAGGGCGTGCAGGCGCAAACCCTGGCCAATCTCTACCTGGCCATGGAAAACGACCTGGCGATCATTCCGGTCATCAACAAGATAGACCTGCCCTCCGCCGATCCGGAAGCTGTGGCCATGCAGATAGAGGAAGATCTCGGCCTTGATGCGAATGCCATTCAGATGTGCTCGGCCAAAACAGGCCAAGGGGTTGATGCCATTCTGGAGGCCATTGTCAATCTGCTGCCGCCGCCGGAAGGAGACCCGGACGCCCCCCTGCAGGCCCTCATCTTTGATGCCCATTATGATCCATTCCGCGGCACCGTTATTTCCTGCAGAATCCTCAACGGCATTGTCAAGGCGGGCGACACCATCATGTTCATGTCAAACAAAGCGGCCTACAAGGTTGACGAAGTCGGGCTCTTCAGGCTTGAACGCATCCCCCGCAAGGAACTGCGGGCAGGCCAGGTCGGTTATATTCTCGCCGGCATCAAGACGGTAAGCGACACCAGGGCGGGTGACACCATCACCTTGAAGGACAACCCCTGCCGGCAGGCGCTGCCCGGCTTCAAGGAAATCCAGCAGGTGGTCTTTTCCTCCATTTACCCCATCTCCACCGACGAATATGAGAATCTGGCCGCGGCCATGGAAAAACTCACCTTAAATGACTCCTCCCTGACCTATCAGAAGGATGCCTCCACCGCCCTGGGTTTCGGCTTCCGCTGCGGCTTTCTCGGCCTTCTTCATCTGGAGGTCATCCAAGAAAGGCTGGAAAGGGAATTTGATATCCCGCTCATCCTCACCGTTCCCTCAGTCTGTTATCATTTCTACCTGACGGACGGCACCATGCGCGAGGTGGACAATCCGGCCCATTTCCCTGATCCGGCCGCCATTTCCCGCACCGAGGAGCCTTTTATCAAGGCGACCATTCTTATGCCGGAACGCTATATGGGCGCGGTCATGACCCTGTGCATGGAAAGACGGGGCGAAAATACCCACTACCATTACCCCACGCCGGGCAGGATTGAACTCACCTGTGAACTGCCGCTGGCTGAAGTGATCTATGACTTCTATGACCGTCTCAAGTCAATCACCCAGGGATACGGCTCCTTTGATTATACCCTGATCGATTACCGGCCCAGCGATCTGGTCAAACTTGATATTCTGGTTAACGCTGAAAAGGTGGATGCCCTTTCCCAGCTCGTACACCGCATCAAGGCCAGGGAACGGGCACTGCACGCCTGCGCGCGACTCAAAGAGGAAATCCCGCGCCAGATGTTCAAGATCGCCATCCAGGGAGCAATCGGGGGCAATATCATTGCCAGGGAAACCATCTCCGCCCTGCGCAAGGACGTTACGGCCAAATGTTACGGGGGTGATATCAGCAGAAAACGCAAACTGCTGGAAAAACAAAAAGCCGGCAAAAAGCGGATGAAAACCGTGGGCAACGTGGATATCCCCCAGAGCGCCTTTCTGGCGGTGCTTAAATCCGACGAGAGATAAGCCGTTGTAAAAAAATAGCATGGCCAGAGAAATGCTCGGAACGGCATAAGGAGCCGTAACGAAATTGAAAAAATGGCCATGTTATTTCGTAACGGCTCCTAAGTGACATGAGGAAAAGCTTTGCACCGGCGTCGGCAACGGGGTGGCCATCCCCCACGCCCGCATCGACTGATCCGCGCCTCGGCGCCGGCAAAATCGGTCTGAAGCGGCGGGCAGGCGGCCCCCTCCCCTACGCTGCTTTATGATAGAATGCGACAATTTGCCCTATTTGCAAACACCCAATCTCATAGTAAAAATTTGTCAGGATAATTGAGAAAAAATCGAACCTGCTGCGCGGGGGATAACTGACATGGATATTTTCAAACAAAGCCGGGTTGCCTGATAATGGTAGCCCGGCTTTGCTGTTTTTTTGGGGGGGAAACCTGCGCACGACGGTCTGACAGGAATACGGCCCGAAACGACAATGGGCATAAAGGAGTAGGGAGAAAAAAAGACAAACTGCCTGATCTACAGGCGGTCAAGAGGGCTTTGCAGCCCCTGGATATCACGGGCCATGACGTGGGTGTAAATCTCGGTGGTCTTCACGTCGGCATGGCCGAGGAGTTCCTGCAGCACCCGGATATTCACCCCCTGCTCCAGCATGTGGGTGGCAAAACTGTGGCGCAGGGTATGGCAGCCGATCTTCTTGTCGATCCCGGCCAGCTGCGCAGCCCGCTTTACCGCCTTCTGCAGCCCAGATTCAATGACATGGTGGCGCATAATCTTGTCCGACCTGGGGTCTTTGGACCGACCCCGCGCCGGAAAGACCCATTGCCAGCCTGTTTCCCGCGCGGCGTTCCGGTATTTGCGGGCCAGTCCTTCCGGGATTGACACCTCGCCGAAACCTTCTTCAAGGTCCCGGCGATGCAAAGCCTTAACGGCCATAACATGAGACTGCAGTTCGTCACGGATATTTGCCGGCAGGATGGTGGTTCGGTCCTTGCCACCCTTGCCGCCACGGACAAAGATCAGGTTCTGGCCGAAGTCCACGTCCTGAATGCGCAGCCGGATGCATTCCATGAGCCGCAAGCCGCTGCCATAGAGAAGCTTTGCCATGAGCAGGTGCCTGCCCTCAATGAAGGAAAAGAGCCGCTGGACCTCAGAGACAACAAGCACGGTAGGCGGTCGCGGCAGCCGTTTACTGCGGATCGGGGCGATTTCACCCGCGAGCGGTTTGTCAAGGACATCACGGTAAAGGAAGACGAGGGCGTTCAACGCCTGCCGCTGGGTTGCCGCCGACACCTTGCCTTCACTGGTAAGGTGCGAAAGAAAACTCTCCACATCCTTTGCCCCGAGGTTGACCGGATGGGTCTTGCCGCCGAAATGATAAATATAGCGCAGAATCCACTGGCAATATGTCTGTTCGGTGCGGTAGGCGTAATGATGGTAACGAAGGACCTCGCGCACCTGATCCATGAGCTTTAGTTTGGGATTGGGACGAAATTTGGGCTTATTTTCCATATTAACCGTTTTAATATTTTAATAAGTGGAAATCAACCAGCAATTTGTAATAAGTGGACATAACAATGGACGTTTTTCCACTTTTCATTATTTAATATCATAATAAGTGGAAAATCTGTCCGTCTATATGGATTGATATTATGGAAAGTTTCCACTTATTAACACTGTTAGACCTTAGGAAATCATGCTCTTCGATCCGTACATATCGTTCATTGAATCGCTAGTGAAAGCGTGGAAGCGCGACGACAAACGCGTCCGGGCAGCGCTGCTGCTGGCAGTGACAGCCACGACTTTTGCCATCTTGATCGTGCTGTTTGGTCAATCCGGATTGGTCAATGAGCAGGTCACAAAGACACTTGCTGGAGTAATCGGCGCGCTGGCGGGGCTCGTCGCGATGGGCGTTTCCGCATACCAAGGCCTCGCGGAGCAAGAGGCCCGAGAACAAAAAATCGAAACGGTAGAGCAGCGCCTTCGCGAGCACCCAGAGAAACCCCAGCTTGCCTGGGATCTCGCTAGGGTCAAGCTCGAAAGCTACTTAGATCGAAACCTCAGCCAGGTGCGGTCGATCTATTGGCTAACCCTAATCGTCATGCTCTGTGGCTTTGGCTTTGTTAGCTACGGACTGTTTCAGGCATCCCAAAACCCTGAAAAGCTTCCCGTGTCAATTGTTGCTGCGGCTTCTGGCGTACTCATCAGTTTCATTGGCGGTTCATTCCTGCTCATCTATCGGTCGATCTTGGCTCAGTCTAAGGAGTACGTTACTGTCCTCGAAAGAATCAACGCCGTGGGTATGGCTGTACAAGTCATCTCAACAATCCCCGAGGCGAGTGCTGAACTGAAGAGCCAAACAAAGGCCGAGCTTGCCAAGCAGCTTTTGACTCTGTACGCGCACCCTGCCTCACCACGCGCCGACGGTAGCAAGCCTAAGGTCTAACATGGCGCTCAACCTCGCTCCCTTCGGTCGCTGGACGCTGCGCGATAAAGCCGCGCAGCGCCGGTTAGCTCTACGTTAGCATTACAAACAGGAACCAACGGCAACCAATACTACAAATGCAAAAGCTATTAATAAATTGGCTAAAAAAAGTATTTTCCGATTCGCATTCAGCAATAATTGGAATTGCATTAGGTTCATTGTTTGCGGGTGGGACTGGTATTTATTTTTTCGCAAAAAATCTATGGAACGTACTGACATATATAATGCAAAAACCAACACCATTATGGGCAACCATTGCTTTGGTGTTTCTATTGGGTGTATATATTTATTTAAAAAATCTGCTATTAATTCAAACATTTAATACTCCACAAGATGTCAAAAATTTTATTTTCACCCAAACAGGCATCTACAAATGGAAAGTAATAATATCTAAAGACATATCGTTCAAAATAGACCCCACGCCATTTTGCGTTGAGCACGATATGTATCTAATGAAATTTGACCAGGGATACAGGTGTGGAGGTTCTAATAGTGGAAAAGGCTGTAAAGCAAAATTAGCAAACAATGAATATTCCATGCTTTATGACCTCGCCAACGGACAGGCAGAAAAAGAAATTAGAAATAAATTATCCAAGAGTCATACCACAAGATGCTAACAATCGGCTCCACCGTGACCCGCACCACGCAGGCGAGCTGAGAGCCGTTTCATGTTATTTATTCCTGCCGTCATCCCGGTTATTCATGGCGGGCAGGTGAGCCGTGGCGTTGGGCGCACCCTTGCGTCGGACAACGGCTCTCTAGAAGAACCAAAGAGGGGACAAGGGCTTCGAGGTGCGACAGAGCAACATCTGCGGCGATATCGGCTTCGTGCAGCTTGGTCTGATCGACTTACGAACGGCGACAGCAACATCTCCGGCGACATTGGCTTCGACTGGCTCGGGCCATGACCCTTACGAGGCAATTTTCAAACAGGCTCTAAAGAATTAGATCATCCAGCGGTGGGTGATCTGCCGATCACATGTCGCGGCCTCGGCTGCCCAAAAAAAGGAGATTTGCCAATGGATTCTAAGAAAAACGTGAACTGGAATACGAAGCGATGGTTCATTATGACTGTCATCTGTTCGGCGCTGCTACTTCTGTTCGGTTCTGATTGCTCGGCGCAGACAGTAACACTGACACCCGGATCTGTTGAAATAGCCAAGTTGCAGCCCATTGTACTGCACATCACCAAGGCGGACGGGTCGAGCGATTCTGTTTGTATAAACCAGGTGGCGTTTGTCAAGGTGGGCGACCAGTTGGCGCTATTTCAAAAAGATGCAGAGAGGATTACGATTACGCCGCCTAAATTGACGCCGGGAAAACAGTTTGTGCAGTTGCTCGACAAGGACTACCGTGAGATCGCGAAAGGGGAACTTATATATCAGAATGTGAGTAGCGGTGGTGAAGAAGCCCGCCGAAATCAGCTTGCCAACTCCAACTGGTACTACATCCTCGTTAGTTGCATGTTCCTTTGCGTGCTGGGTCCCTTCGTCTTGGCTATCTATCGGGGAACGAGTGGCTCACATACGACGGGTCATAGACCCCTCGGCCTTCCTGTCGGCTCCTTCCGGTCCATTCTCGCCTATTCGCTCGTGGCGTACCTGGGCTTTTTCGTTCTTACGAGCATCCTGAGCGTGTCCCAGTTCGCGCCGCCGGACTTCCTGCTCGGCATCGTAGCGACTGTAATTGGCTTCTACTTTGGGTCTCGCGCCGGCGATGAGGGAGAGGCGAGCCAGAAAACCGGTACCGTGCTGGGAATAGTGCGCTATGGTACTAACCCTGCGCGAGGCGCGAGTGTCAAGTTCAAGCGTAGCGCGGACGGTACTGAGCCATATAGTCGTATCTCCGATTTGGAGGGACGATTTGTGCTTAAGGGGGCGGCCCCTGGCAAATACAAGGTGTGTGCATCGCTCACCGGCTCCTCACCGTCCGATGAACAGGAAATTTCCGTCGCTGAAGGGTCGGACCACGAGATCGAGATCCTAATAAAAAGCTCTGACTCCGTACCGCCGCTGACACCACAAACCGGCACGGTGCAAGGAACTGTGATGAAGCCGGATGGAACCCCCGCACCACAGGCGACCGTTGTGTTTACGCAGGAAGGCGTGGAGAAGGCCAAGAAGACTACCGACACCACCGGCAAGTATAAAATCGATACCGTTGCGGTTGGAGATTACGACATCGAAGCCTCACTATCCCCGTACAATCCGAGCGAGAAATTGAAAGTAAAGGTGACCTCGGCCGAGCAATCTTCAATCGATCTGAAGCTGGAAGTAAGTCAGGCTGCTCAGGGCTAATCGAGGTACCGCTGCTGGCTCTGGAAATTGGAGGAAGTTTGAGACTCAATTATGGTCCAACGTTTGGATCAAGCGGTCGCTAAACAACCACGCGGGCACAATCCGTAGTTTTGTCAGCAAATCCTTAGCCGCGTGGTTTGGCGCTCCTTATCCGGGGCGTTAGGCTTCTACATCTGAGGAGGAAAAATTATGATTACAGCCGAAATGCTTCGAAAGTTTGCTCCCAAAATCAAAGACCCGGAAATTCATGCGACCGCATTGGAAGGTGCGCGACAGACGAGCTCGGTGACGATGCCGCGCCGACTTTGCCATTTCATGGGACAGATTTTCGTCGAAACGAACGGGTTTGCGAGTATGGTTGAGAACCTAAACTACAAAAATCCAGAACGTCTCGATGGTATTTTTTCAGCGGTGAAAGGGATAGAGGACGCTCGAACCTTAATTGCGCTTGGGCCAGAGGCCATTGCCAACCGTGTCTACGCTAATCGTCTCGGCAACGGCAATGAAGACAGTGGAGACGGATGGAGGTACCGAGGTTCTGGTTACAAGCAGCTAACAGGTCGATCGAACTATCGAGAAATCGGCAGAATTGTTGATCTTGATCTGGAAAACAACCCTGAACTCACCCGCGAACCGAATACCGCAGCCCGCATCGCGTTTGCGTTTTGGGATGCCCGTCAATGTTCGCCGTTGGCTGATCTCGGCGATGTTGAGAGCGTGACAGAAAAAATCAATGGTCCTGCGAAACTCGGTCTGCAAGAACGCCGTGAGGCGACGCTTAGGGCAATGGGTATTTGGAAATCGTAGAGCATCTCGTTGTGCGACACCTTTGCAGCCGATAGCAGCTTTCCGGGAAAAACCGAAGAGGGCAGATCGGCTTCGAGGGGCGACACAATAGAGCGTGGGGATATTGGCTAAACAGAACCCAAAAATTCTGGCATAACCACTCAAATTGCCAGAAAGTACATGAATTCGGAAAGATACAGTTTCATCCCTCGGGGTGAGCGGAGCTCGTGGCCAACTTTGACCGGCTTTAAGCCCCTTGGCTTCGAGTCGGAGATAAAGCGAGCGCCGCGGACATTGGCTTCGGCTCAAGAAAAAACCTTGGGCTTCGAAGTTGGACAAGGCAAGTGCGGCTTGGGCCTTATTGGCTTCGAAATTGGACAAAGCGAGTGCGGCGGACAAGGGCTTCGGTGATAAACACCAGCCTAGCGAGAGGACGGCGACCTTTGCAGGCGACTCTGCCAGCGCGCTTCTGCGGAATGCGGGGCGCCACAATTTTAACCAGCGACAAGAGTTCGCCGGCGTGCATAGGACCCAGGCTCGACGGCGATGACGGTTGGTCTGCCACGGACTTTGGCTTCGAGTCGTTTTAACAGGCGACAAAGCCAGCGCTGGCTCCCTGCCCAACGAAGAAAAATCGAGCTGCCGCCGTGCAGCGACAATAGCTCTCGCCGGCGCTATCGGCGGCGCAGCTCATTTTCGCGATTGGGGTCGAATAGGTCACGCGGTTGTGGGGGGTCAAATCTTTATCTTTGACATGTGGGGTAACCGCAATACCCCCCTGACGGGGTGTGCGTGAAAGATTCAGCCATGGACGTGATCGAAGTTGAAGTTTTCAATAAGCTCTTTGCCTCCATTGCCGAGGAAATGGGCATTATCCTCACCCGCTCCTCCTTTTCCTCAAATATCAAGGAAAGACGGGATTTTTCCTGCGCCATCTTTGACTCGCGGGGTGATCTGGTCTCCCAGGCGGCCCATATTCCGGTGCATCTCGGCGCCATGCCGAAAACCCTGCAGCATGTGCTGGCCTCCCACTGCTTTGCGCCCGGCGATGTGATCATTGCCAACGACCCATTCCACGGCGGCAGCCATCTGCCGGATATCACCCTTGTCGAGGCGGTGCATGACAAGAGCGGCAAGCCTCTTTTTTATGCGGTGAACCGGGCTCACCATGCGGATGTCGGCGGTAAAAATCCCGGCTCCATGGGCTTTGTCACGGATATTGCCGACGAAGGGGTGCTGATCCCCCCCACTCTGCTTGCCTGCAGAGGCCAGCTGAACAATGATTTTCTTGCCGGTTTTCTGGCAGGCGTCAGAAATCCCGAGGAACGCCAAGGGGACCTCAGGGCCCAGCTCGCCGCCCTCAAACGGGGCAAAACACGGTTGCTGGAGCTGCATGATAAATACGGCGGCAAGCACGTTGCCTCAATCATCGGCCAACTGCAGGATTATGCCGAGCGACTTATGCGGGCAACCATTGCCGCCCTGCCGGACGGGACTTACGAGTTCTGTGATTTTCTGGATAATGACGGGATAACGAGAAAAAAGCTGCCCATCAGGGTCCAGCTTACCATTGATCATGACGAGGCGGTGGTCGATTTCAGCGGGTCGGCGGATCAGGTCGGCTCACCGCTCAATACGGTGGAGTCCGTGGTGACCTCCGCCACCGTTTACGTCTTCCAGTGTCTGATGGGCGAGGGATTTCCCATCAACCAGGGCAGCTACCGGCCCATCCGCATCATCACCCGGCCCGGCTCCCTGCTTCATGCCCTGCCACCGGCGCCGGTGGCAGCGGGCAATGTGGAGACATCGCAACGCATCGTCGACACCCTTTTCGGAGCCCTGGCACAGGCCAGCCCGGAAAAAATTCCGGCCGCCAGCTGCGGCTCGATGAACAATATCGCCATCGGCGGCATCGACCACAGAACAGGCAGGCAATACACTTACTATGAAACCATCGGCGGCGGCATGGGGGCGCGGCCGGACCGGCCCGGCATCTCCGCCATCCATACCCATATGACCAATACCATGAATACGCCGGTGGAAGCGCTGGAACACAGCTATCCGCTGCAGATTGAAAAATACGCGATCCGCTACGGGTCAGGGGGGAAAGGGAAGGAACAGGGAGGAGACGGCATCATCCGCTCCTATCGCTTCCTGTCAACAGGACAGGTGTCGCTGCTGACTGAAAGAAGAGAAATATCACCTTACGGGCTGCAGGGCGGATCATCCGGCAGGAAAGGGGAAAATCTGTTGATACGCCAGGGGAAAATCAAAAAGATTGCCGGCAAAACCAACCTTGCTGTAATACCGGGGGACAGACTGATTATCAAGACCCCCGGCGGCGGGGGGTGGGGCAGGCCCAAGTAGCCTTCATCAACAGTGACGGCATGAAAAATGCCGCACATCTCCCTCAGGGCAGAGGCAAAAGCCCCGCACCGCCGGTGATCAGTATTTTTTGCGGGTCAATCAATCCGCTTGCTGTGGGCATCTGTCGCGCAGAATACAAACCCCTTTCTGTTTGAGAATTTCATCAATCTCATGAGGAGAGAGAATGGAATTTTTATGGTTACTCAGATAAACGATACAGTCGGAACAGACATTTAAAGCGGTACGATAATCATCGAGTTTACTGGCAATCTCCCAGCAAGGCATGTTGCGCTGGACACGGGCAACACAACTCTGATTGCCGCATTGCATAATTTTCCAACAGACATATTGAGAACTTTCAGAAATCACTTGTGCTTCATTTAATGGTACTTCCACCTCGTTCAATGTTGTCTCTCTAAGCATTTCCACCCTCTCACCCAAGAGTTTCCCCTTATTCAGAGATGATCAATTCGAGCCTCATGCACTGTGAGGCCCACACGCTTAACATTTATACGGCAAACTGTTCGATTTTGGAAATGAGCTCCTCCCTCCCCTCTCCGGTTTTCGCTGAAAACAGCACCCGCTCCTCTCTGGAAATGCCGAAACCGGCATCAAGAACGGCAGCATGGTGCAGTCGTTTATTACCTGTCAACTTATCCTGCTTGGTATATACCAGCAGCAGTGGAATATGTTCATCCTTCAGCCAGGTTACCAGTTCCAGGTCCTGGCTCTTAACCTCATGGCGGATATCGATGATCACCACAACGCAAATCAATGTCTGACGGTTAAGAATATAAGAAGAGATCAAACCCTTCCAGTCATTTTTAATCCTCTTCGGCACCTTGGCATAGCCATAGCCCGGCAGATCAACCAGATAGAAATCCTGATTGAGCTGAAAAAAATTGAGGCTCTGGGTTTTACCCGGCACGGAACTCACCTTGACAAGATCACGGCGGTTCAAAAGTTTGTTAATAAGGCTCGACTTGCCCACATTGGAGCGGCCGGCAAAGGCTATTTCCGGATATTGCGGCTCAGGTAACTGGGATGTGTTAAAAACACTTGTTATAAAAACCGCTTCTCCATTCTGCCATATGGCCATAAGTTAAATTACCTTGTTCAAGGCGTATTCGATAATCCCTTCCGCACCTGCCTTGAGAAGCCCGGGGATAAGATCACGCACCTGATGTTCGGAAATAACGGTCTCAACCGAAAACCACTTTGTGTTGTAGAGAGGAGCAATGGTCGGGCCATTCATGCTGGGCAGCATAGCGATCACTTTTTCAAGTTTTTCCTCTGGCACATTCATCTTCAGGCCGACAATCTTGTCCGCCCTGAGGGCGCCCTGCAAAAGCATAGCGATATTTTCAATCTTTTCACGTTTCCAGGGATCATTCCAGGCCGCCCTGTTGGCGATCAACTGGGTATTGGAAGTCATCAGTTCATGGATAATTTTCAATCCATGGGCCCGAATGGTGGACTCGGTTTCCGTCACCTCGACAATGGCATCGGCCAGGCCGGAGACCACCTTGGCCTCGGTTGCGCCCCAGGAAAACTCGATATCAACATGGATATTTCTTTCCGCGAAAAAACGCCTGGTATAACCCACCAGCTCCGTGGCGATTTTCTTACCCTTCAGATCCTCAACGGTCTTGATGGCGGAATCACCCGGCACGGCGATGACCCAGCGGGTGGGTTTCCGGCTTACCTTGGAGTAGATGAGATCTTCCACAACAACCACGTCCGATTCATTTTCCAGAGTCCAGTCCTTGCCGGTAATGCCGGCATCAAGGATACCTTCTTCGATATAGCGGGACATCTCCTGGGGGCGGCAGATGGAGCAGGAAAGCTCAGGATCATCAATCTCCGGGAAATAATTTCTGGAAGAGAGCTTAATCTGCCAACCGGATTTGGCAAAAAGCTCAATGGTCGCCTTTTCCAGGCTGCCCTTCGGAATACCAAGCTTTAGCCTTAGTTCATTCATTTTTTATATACCTCCTGTGGATCAAACACAGGTTTATCTTTGATAACGAGCTCATCGCCCTGCACACGGCGGAAAAAACAACTGCGATATCCTGTATGGCACGCCGCGCCCCCCAACTGCTCAACCCTGTATACAACTGTATCTTCATCACAATCAACCAAAATTTCTTTGACCAGCTGCACATGGTTGGAGGATTCACCCTTCAGCCAGAGCTTGTTACGCGAACGGCTCCAGTAGTGGGCCTTGCCGGTGGACAGGGTTTTCTCCCAGGCTTCCAGGTTGATATAGGCCAGCATGAGAATCTCGCCGGTCACGTGGTCCTGGGCAATCACCGGAAGAAGCCCTCCCCCTTTGTCAAATCTCAGTTTCTGCATCGTTATTTTTCCTGCTTTTTTGCCCGCAGTTCCCGACTATTTTCCTTTTCAATGAAATGAATCATGCAGGACGTCCTGAAACGGCAGTATTCTCCGGGGTGGGAACAGACGGCCTGATCGGAATCGACCTTTTCCTTATATTTCTCGCAAAGCAACTCCAAAACTTCACCTGACCTGGAAGTCTAACTGCCGTAGCGGCATACCAAAAGAAATCAAGCATGCCTCCTGACCCGCAAAAGGATTGCCAAGCCAAACCTAAAGCTCTTAACTTATGCTCATCAAAGGATTTTGTCAAGTTTTACCACCCGCACCTCTGGATATTCGACATACGGAATCCTTCGTCAAGGCCGCGGGCGATTTTTTTTAAAAATTTTTCAGCAGAGAGGGGGAATTTTTCGCGCGCCCTCCGGCAGCGAACCTTGATTTGCTTGCCCATTCCAGCCCCTTGTTTGGCGCTGGCGCTCCGTTTTCGCCTCTGGCAGCATCCCCCGTTCTCTACCCGCCACCCATCGCGTAGCGACCATGCTAGAGAACAAAATAATAACGTAAAATCAGTAAGATATAACGACAAAATTTTTGACTTTCCTGCGCAGGTATGCTATCCATGCAGACATGAACTCCTTGCGGGAAGAAGCATCAGACAATTTTGCCAAGCGCCTCGGCTGGCAGAACGGGGTTAAAGATCAGGCCGGTATCGCCTCTGATCTCGCCAGTGGCAAGGACTTCCAGGAAATCTACGGCCTTGGCGAGGCAGGGCTCTTCGATGAGTTCTTCTACTTCCTCCGCGAGATCGGCGTCATGCCCCTCCTGGAAGCTCTCGCCCCCAACGGCTTGAGAAAGCGGGCCAGCAACATCAAGTTTCCCGCCGTTATCCTCGTCTATCTCATGCGTATTATCTCAGGGCTTCGTTTTTTCTGGC